>PLEA01000314.1 GCA_003136335.1 Acidobacteriaceae bacterium
TGGCATCCTGATTCCAATCAGGCTTGCTTCTTCTCCAACTCCGCCCAGCGGGCGTAAAGTTCGTCTACTTCGTTCTGGGCTTCTTCCAGTTCCGCGTGAGCGCTTACAAGACGCTCGCTGTCGCTGGCAATCGCCAGGTCTTCGGCCTGTGTCCGCTTTGCCTCCAGTCTCTGTTCGGCGGCGGCGACACGATGCTCAATGCTGGCATATTCGCGAGCTTCCAAATATGAGAGCTTTCTTTTCGATGGCGCCGTTGATTCCGCAGCCGCGGCGCGAGGGGTGACCCGCGTACTGTTTTGCGCTGCTTGCTGGCGTTCTGCTTGCCAAGTCTCCCATTGCGAGTAGTCCGCAAAACGTTCGGCACTCCCTTGACCATCCAGGCCGAGGACGATGGTCGAGACTCGATCGAGCATATAGCGATCGTGCGTAACCAGCACCAGCGAGCCGCGAAACTCAAGCAGGCTTTCCTCCAGGATTTCGAGGGTCGGGATGTCGAGGTCATTGGTGGGCTCATCCAGCAAAAGAACGTCAGCGGGCTGCAACATGAGTTGAGCGATCAATACCCGGGCCCGTTCGCCGCCCGACAATCGCTCGACCGGCTGGTTGAGCTGATCGCTCTTGAAGAGAAATTTTGCCGCCCACGATGCCACGTGCGTGACGCGGTCTTGATAAATGACCGAATCACCCTCCGGAGCCAGCGCCCGGCGCAGAGTCACATTCGGGTCAAGCTCGCGGCGCTGGTCGAAGTACACGATGCGCAACTTTTCCGCTCGACGAACCTCTCCGGCAGTCGCGGCAACTTCTCCGCGCAACAGGCGCAACAAGGTCGTCTTGCCGCTTCCGTTCGGACCCACCAAGCCGACTCTTAGCCCGGCGGTGATGATGAAGTGCAATCCCTGAAACAGCCGGCGGCCTCCGATTTCATAGGCGACATTCTGCAATTCGATCAGGCGCTTGGTCTTGCGATCAGTCGCCGAAAAATCGATTTGTGCGGTGCCGCTGCGGCTTCGCGTGTTCAGGTCCGCCAGTTCCTCCATTAACTCTCCGGCTTTGTCGATGCGCGCCTTGGATTTTCTGGTGCGCGCCTTCGCCCCGCGGCGCAGCCATTCGATCTCTGAATGAACCAGATTTTCCAGCGCTTCCTGCCGCTTCGATTGCGCGTGCAGGAATTCCTCTTTCTTCTCCAGAAAGGTGCTGTATCGTTCTTTTACCCGCAGCAATCCGTCCGGATAAACACGACTGAGTTCCGCCATCTCGGTGGCCACATTCTCCAGAAAATAGCGATCGTGACTAATCACCACGCAGGCGAAGCCGGCTTGTTCCAGCACCTCTTCGAGCCACTCAATGCCATCCAAGTCGAGGTGATTTGTGGGCTCGTCGAGCAGCAGGATATCGGGAGCCTGCACCAGCGCCTGCACGATTGCGAGACGTTTCTGCCAGCCTCCGGACAAAGCGGTGGCTAGCGCCTCCAAATCCACAAAGCCCGCACGCCCCAGCGTTTCCGCAAAACGCGTTCCCCGCTCCGACTCGGGCACGGCGGAGCCTTTCAACGCAGCATCGACTACGGACCGTACCGTATCCCCGGGACGGAATTCGGATTCCTGCTCTACGTAACTCAGGCGGATTCGTTTGCGGACGGCGATTTCTCCGTCATCGGTATGTTCGGTTCCCGCGAGAATTCGCAGAAGGGTGGACTTGCCCGAGCCGTTGGGACCGATGAGCCCGATGCGATCTCTCTCGGAAACGGTGAAGGAGACGTTCTGAAACAGTGGATCGGCTCCAAAAGCTTTCGAAATGCTACGAACATTAATCAGCGGCGGCAATGATGTGGTGACTCCTGAGTATCTATATCTTGAGACTATCAGGAAGCGCGACGCGGTCTCGAGCATAGGGTTCGACTGGATACCCGCTGCGGGTACGGGGCCGCTCAGCTTGGCCATCGCGGGACGGCCGAGGCGGCTGTTCGCTACGTAGGTTGCGGCACTGCACGCGTGATTGGGAGTGAAACGCGCGCTAAGATGCGAGAGGGAAAGCGGTGATCTACCAAGCGGGTTTACCGTCTTTGAAGCGCAGAGTCAGCGTGTCGCCACCTTTGACCACTTCGCGCGCCAGAGTCAGGTCCGCGCCGTCCTGCTTGACCTTGGAGCCGGTCACCTCGATCTCGTCGTTCGCTTTGAATTCCACGCCCATTTCGTCGAGAAATTTCTTGGGACAAAGAAAAATCTCCATGGCATCCGGGCCGCTCTTCATCACTAGGTAAGCGACGGGCTTCCCGCCCGTGGGAGGAACCATCTTCAACTCCTCTACCGTTCCCTTGAACTTAGCTTCCGTGGCCATATCGTATTTGGGCGACGCCTGGGCAAACGCGGAAGTGGCCAGGAAAGTGATTATCGCAAGTTTCAGGAGTCGGTTGTAAAGCGGGGCGGAGGAAGTCATCGCGGGCCCTCCATACTCGCGAATAGTAGGCTTCTAGCGTACGAAATGCAATGGGCTTGTGAAGCTGGACGCGAGCCAGACCAGGCTCAACCATTTGGAATCGGTAGAGAAATCTGCTCTTATACTCCAGTATTTGATGAAGTTCACATCGTAATGACGTTAACCCGGTTCATAAGCACGACGCTTCGATGCACGCTGTTGAGGATAGCTTTTTCTCTGCGCGACAACGTTCCCGCCAGTGATCAACGCCGAAACCGGAAGGGGCGCCCGGCTACGCTACTCCGCGTTGAATCCGCAAGCGGCCAAGAGCTACGAGACCTTGCCGGGCAAGGTCGTGTTGCTCAGCGATCGATTGGTGCTCAATACCGCGCAGCAGGAATTAGTTCAGGGCGTTTCGCAAATGTTCTAGATCAACCGCGGGAAACAACGCGCGACCTGGCGGGAGATCTCGCTTAGTACAGGGGCGCTGGGATTGTAGGTCGAGGAGGGATCATCGCTTATCTGGGTATCGACGTAGGCACAGGCGGCACGCGCGCGCTCGTGATTGACGGAACGGGCAAGGTCATCGCCTCCGGATCGGAAGAGCACGAGCCATTCGCCAGCCCATGCCCTGGCTGGGCAGAGCAAGATCCGCGCGACTGGTGGCGGGCCTGCGGATCGGCGGTCAGAAAGGCGCTTCATTCCTCAAAACTGCGCGCCGACGAGATTGCCTGCGTCGGCTTCTCGGGCCAAATGCACGGCGCAGTCTTGCTCGACTCCCTCGACGAGGTCGTGCGCAGCGCAATCATCTGGTGCGACCAGCGCAGCAAGGCGCAGAGTAACGAGCTTGAGGAGTTGTTCGGCCGCGACACTTTGATCCGCCTGACCTGCAATCCTCCGCTCACGAATTTCACTCTCACGAAACTGCTCTGGGTGCGCGAGACCGAACCCAGGAACTGGGCGCGGATTGCGCATGTGATGCTGCCCAAAGATTACGTGCGATTCCACCTCACCGGAGAACGGGCCATCGACGTAGCCGATGCGTCGGGCACACTTCTGCTGGACGTGATCAATCGGCGATGGTCAAAAGAAGTTTTGAGCAGGGCTGGCATTGATCCCCAATTGCTCCCGGCTCTCTACGAATCGCCGCAAGTTTGCGGAAAAGTCTCCGCAGCAGGCGCTGAAGCCACCGGTCTGCGAATGGGAACGCCAGTGGTCGCGGGAGCGGGAGATCAGGCGGCTGGCGCAGTCGGCATGGGCATCGCGCGCGCCGGCGCGGTCAGCGCCACCATTGGAACTTCCGGCGTCGTCTTCGCTGCGACCGATCGTCCCGCGCTCGATCCTCAGGGACGGCTGCACACCTTTTGCCACGCCATCCCGGGACGCTGGCACGTGATGGGCGTTACGCAGGCCGCAGGATTATCTCTGCGCTGGCTGAGAGATCGCTTCGGCGTCGCGACCGGTGTGCAGGCTAACGCCGGACGCGATCCGTACGACGTTCTCGCGGACGAGGCCAGTTCGGCGCCTGCCGGTTCTGAAGGCGCTTTCTGGCTGCCCTATCTCATGGGCGAGCGCACGCCACATCTCGACCCCAACGCTCGTGCGGCGCTGGTGGGACTGACCGCTTCCCACACGCGCGCGCACCTGATTCGCGCCGTCATGGAAGGCGTGGCGTACAGCCTCAAAGATACGTTCACGATTTTCGAAGAGATGAGGATTCCGATAACGTCAATCCGGCTGGGCGGCGGCGGTGCCAGATCACCGCTGTGGCGACAGATTCAAGCCGATGTCTACGGGCGCGAAGTAGAAATTGTTGCGGCCGAAGAAGGAGCCGCTTACGGAGCAGCAATCCTCGGAGGCGTCGGCGCGGGCGCCTGGAATTCCGTCGATGAAGCCTGCGACAGCGTGGTTCGCGTGACGTCGCGAATTGCCCCGGATGAAGCAGTTTCGAAAACCATGCAGCGTTCCTATCGCACCTACCGCAAGATCTATCCAGCGCTGCATCAGGCGTTCAGCTAGCAAAACTGTCAGGCGTTCGATTCGAAAAACTGTCCTCCCGACCGGAGCTTGTCCTTCCGGAAGGGAAGGGCAAGCGGAGTGGAGGAATCCGCTGTTTTCGCGTAAGCCACTCCAGTCGCTCCGTCTTACCGAGCAGGCTCTTTCACGATTATGACGCGATCGCGAGCCACATCCCGCATCGCTGAACGACCCCCTCCGGCGTCTCGCAACTGTCCGGCTTGAAGTCGACCGTGCCTGCGGTAATTTTACTCCGGCAATTTTTGCTCTCCGCGAATGGAAAGTCGAGCATTCGCTTGCGCCGCAGCTGTTCCCGGCTGTCCCCCACCGGTGCTAATTACATAGTCTCCCGCCGCGACCATCCGATCCCCAACTTCGTTGACGTAGCTCAAGTCGCGCGGCTGCAGCGCAAGCTTCACATGCCGCACTTCGCCCGCCTCCACGTGAACGCGGGTAAAGCCGCGCAGCGCACGCAGAGGCGCGCCCGGCAGCTTGGGGAAATTCACATAAAGTTCCACGACCTCGTCTCCCGCTCTCCCACTAGCATTCTTCACATCCACATCGACCGCCAGAGGATTGCCGGCGTCCAGTTCCGGGCTCGACAACATCAGATTGCTGTATTCGAATTTCGAATAAGTCAGCCCGTAGCCGAAAGGATATAGAGGCTGTCCCTCAAAGTAGCGATAAGTGCGGTTCTTCATCGCGTAGTCTTCAAATGGCGGCAACTGCTCCGCACTTTTATAGAAGGTCACGGGCAACCGTCCGCCGGGATTGTTGGCACCCGCCAGAGTCTGCGCGATTGCGGTTCCACCTTCTTCCCCCGAGTACCAGGCGTCGAGGATCGCATTGGCATGGTCGTTGGCCCAATTCACGGCCAGAGCGCTGCCGTTCATCAGAACCACGACCAGCGGTTTACCCGCCCCTTTCAAAGCTCCAAGCAGCGCCTCCTCTTCGGCTGGCAGGTTGAGGCTGGTGCGATCGCCACCCCTGAATCCCGGTACGTCGACCTTCATTTCTTCTCCCTCGAGCCTCGAGGTGATGCCGACCACCGCGACGACCACGTCGGCCTGACGCGCCGCGGAAGCAGCTTCGAAACTCGGATCGGCGCTGACCGGCAGCCACACCATCTTGGTGCCAAACCCGCCGCGCAGATATTCGATCTTCACCGCGTAGCGATGTCCCTTCTCCAACCGAACGGTAACTCCCTGCGAGTTGGGATCGTGCAAGACCGCATCGTCCACGATTAATTTGCCATCCAGCCACATGCGGTTCATCGAACCAACGAGGCCAACCTGATAACTGCCGGATTCAGCCGGCGTCAGAAAGCCCGTCCATCGCGCAGAAAAATCCTTCATGCCCGGCGGCGGGGTGATGGCGCGCGAACCCGGATGGAAGAGTTGGAGATCGACCACCGCGTCTGTACGCACGACTTGCGGCGTGCCAGTGAAGTCACTGCCCGAAAAATATTTGCCCTTCAACCCGGGCTTCCCATCGTCGGTCGACAGGGCGGAAGTTGGAATCACGACTTCCGGGCGCAGGAAGTTAGTTCCGGCAACATACGTCACCTGGGCCGCGGGAAACTGTTCCCGAATTCCTTCCAACGCTGTGACCGCATGCGAAGCCGTGCCAGCGTAATTGCCATGCAGCACCTCGGCAGACTCGGCCAGCGGGCCGACGACTAAAATCCTCTTCACGTTGGCCGCGAAAGGAAGCACTCCATCGTTTTTGAGCAGCACCATCGATTCGCGCGCCGTCTTCACTGCGAGCTCCCGATGCGCGGCGCTGTCAATCTCGGATTCCGGCGTCTGCGCGTACGGAACTTTCTCCGGAGGATCAAACATTCCCAGCCGCATCCGCGCCGTGAATAGCCGTCTCAGTGAGGTATCAATATCGGCTTCCGTAAGCAGTCCCTGCTTCACCGCATCCAGATATGGCTGATAATCGTGGCTGTCTTTAGCCACGGTGAAGAAATCCGCGCACTCGTTATCCATGCCCGTCTTCAGCGAAGCCGCAGTGGCTTCGGCCTGACTCTTCTTAAAGTGGTGCCCCTGATAAACGTCGACGACCGCGTCGCAGTCCGATACGACATAGCCATTAAACTTCCAGGCGCCGCGCAACTGATCTTGCAACAGGAATGTATTCGCACACGCGGGCTCGCCATTGACGCGGTTATAAGCGCACATCACCGATTCCGCTTTGCCCTCTGTAACGGCAGCGCGGAACGCAGGCAGGTACGTGTCCTCCATATCGTGCTTCGATACGTGGATATCGATGGTATGCCGCGCCGGCTCCGGCCCGCTGTGCACTGCAAAATGTTTCGGCGTCGAGATCACCCGGAAGTACTTCGGATCGTCTCCCTGTAGTCCGGTTACGAATGCCACACCCATGCGTCCGGTTAGAAATGGATCTTCCCCGTAGGTCTCCTGCCCGCGCCCCCAGCGCGGATCGCGGAAGATGTTGATATTCGGCGACCAGAAGTCCAGCCCCTCCATAATGTCCCGCCGTCCTGCTTTCACGGCCTGGTTATGTTTCGCCCGAGCTTCCGTACCGATGACGATCGCCATCTCGTGGATCAGCGGGTCGTCAAACGTGGCCGCCAGTCCAATCGGCTCAGGAAAAACCGTCG
The DNA here is from genome assembly GCA_003136335.1 of Acidobacteriaceae bacterium. The sequence goes on from PLEA01000314.1 coordinate 7,058, forward strand.
CCGTTCCCGCGTTCGCAACTCCATGCAAGGCTTCGCTCCACCAGTCGTAGGCCGGAACTTCAAGTCTCGGAATAGCGCGCGCCTGATTCACTAATTGCGAAGCTTTCTCCTCGAGCGTCATCTGCCTTATCAGATCATCGACGCGCACATCAATGGGCTGGGAAGAATCTAGATAGATGGCGCTACTCGTGGTCTGAGGCGTTGACTGGCCAAGCGATTGGACAAGAATTAGAGCAGGAAAGAAAGCTAACTGCAGGACGATTCGCGTACGCTTTTCCATGCGAGATTCTCCTCCGCAACCAGCGAGGACCCCCTGCTGGGCGAGAGCGGCTGATTAGCTGTTGCTGCGTTAACGATTGCGATCGATCGTCGCTTGTAGCACAACGCAATCCGTACGGTCAAGAATACTCGACCACGATGTCGTTAGCACAAGACTATGTCCGGTCGAGATTGCAGGGTGATGAGTCCGCTTTTCGAACGGTGAGGGGTACGAAAAGCTCGACCGCCAATGATCGACATTTTGGTCGGAGTACGATGAAGTGCCGTTAGCGCCAGCCGCGAAGCGACGGCATACGAAAGCCAGGCACGTCAGTGCCTAGTGAGAGTAAATAAGGACGTGAGTTCCGGAGGGACGGCCAGGTTTCACGGACTTGGCGGCGCCGGCTTGAGGGTGGCTACGCGCGGCCCTTCTTTGCCGCCGTTGCAGCCGCTTTCCCGGCGACTTCCCACGGACGCTTCGGCCGGTCTACGGGTGCCTTGTCGCGATCCTCGATGCGGTCATAGTGATAGGACTCGCTCACCGTTCCCAGCGACTCGTTGTATAGGCTTGGCAGACCCAGCGCTTCCTTCAACTCCTCGGAGAAAGACTGCAGCGATTTCAGGTGATCGGCGGTAGCCGGGATTTCTGTCTTGGAGGTCTTGAGAAACTGCTGGTATCCTCGGTTGATCAACTTCGAAATCTCGCTGCCAATCAGATAACCGGGATATGCGAAGATCTTAACGGCGTCGTCGGGCGCCTTTTGGATGGCAGCCGAGACATTGTATTTGCGCAGGAAGACGCGGGCATTGGTGCCGGGGGCGTCGGTTACGTCGAACCCGTGATCGCGCACCCAGGCCAGCGCTTCTTCGTAGGTTCGTGCTTCGATTGTTTTGGCCATTGCTTTTTACTTCAACCTTTCCTTGCCGGCCTGTGCTCGTCTGTTAGATGCATACTTTATAAGGATCGAGCGTAACTTTACACGAGCTGCATCGCCGGGCGAAACTTATTCATCTAAACAAGCTACTACATACCTTGTTTCAGGCCACATAGCACATTACGTTGGTCACGACGTTTCGGTTCCCATATGGCATACGGATCTACAAGAATGGCGGCAATGTCGACTCCGGCAAAACCCGAAAGACCGCGCGAAGTGGCCCTAGGACTGGGTGAAACGCTCGGTCACAGCCTGATCGAGCGGATCGGCAACACTCCGCTGCTGCGCCTGGACGCTCTCACCAGCGACCTTCAGGGCGTAGCACTTCTGGGTAAGGCCGAATGGTACAACCCGGGCGGGTCGGTCAAGGATCGCGCCGCGGCCAACATCGTCGCCGAAGCCCGCCGCAGCGGTCAACTGCGCCCCGGCCAGATTCTGCTCGATGCCACCAGCGGCAACACCGGCATCGCTTATGCCATGCTGGGCGCGGCCGAAGGATTTCCCGTCACCCTGTGCATGCCGGAAAATGTTTCGCGCGAGCGCAAGCAAATCCTGCAGGGCTACGGCGCCCACATTCTTTATACCGATCCGGCCGACGGATCGGATGGCGCCATTCGCATGGCCCGCGAACTGGCCCGCAACCATCCTGATCAATATTTCTACGCCGACCAGTATTCGAACGAAGCCAACTGGAAAGCGCACTATCACGGCACAGCAAACGAAATCTGGGAGCAGACTCAGGGAAGCGTCACACATTTTGTTTCCATGCTGGGGACGAGCGGCACTTTTGTAGGAACGACGCGCCGGCTCAAAGAACTGAATCCCGCGGTGCAATGCATCTCGCTGCAGCCCGACTCATCGTTCCACGGAATTGAAGGCGCCAAGCACATGGCCAGCGCGATCGTGCCGAAAATTTACGATCCGCAACTCGCCGATCAGAATCTCGAAATTGCCACCGAAGACGCCTACGCCATGGCGCGGCACCTCTCGCGCAACGCCGGACTGTTAGTGGGCATTTCCGCCGCAGCCGCCGTAGTCGGATGTTTGAAGATTGCCCGCGAGTTGCCGCTGAAGAAAGGCCGGGAAGCCGTGATCGTAACCATCCTCTGCGACTCCGGGGACAAGTATTTAACTGAGAGATTCTGGAACGAAGGCTGATGAAGTGGATGAGTCGGGTGCCCCACCCTTCTCGCGCCTTTTGCGAGAGGGTGGAGATTTTGACTTTGGTCCATCACTGTAGCACTGCAATCTCGCGATGCTGAAACTCGCCCGCCACGATTACGATTATCTTCGTCAACACGGCGAAGAAACCTACCCCCACGAGTGCTGCGGCATCCTGCTCGGTCGGGTCGCGGACGACGGAACGCGCGTCGTAATCTCGGCCGCGCGCTGCGGAAACACCCGCACCGACTCCGCCCACAACCGCTACAACATCGATCCCAAAGAACTGGTCCAGATTCAGCGCGCAGGCCGCGAGCGCGGCGAGGACATCATCGGTTTCTACCATTCCCACCCCGACCATCCCGCGCGTTGGTCGTCCACCGATCTGGCGGAGGCCCACTGGTTCGGCTGCTCCTACGTCATTACCAGTGTCCAAAAAGGGAAGGCTGCGGCGACAAACTCCTTCGAACTGACCGGTTCCGAGGAAGCTGACAAGCGCCTGGTGGATGAAGCGGTCGAAATCGCGTGAGGTAATGTAGGTATTCAAGTATCCGTATAAATATGCACCTAAATCGCTGGCTTACGGATGAAGTGACTGCCGGAACGGAATGTCGAGGGCGGGTATGCTCACATAACCAACTAAACGGCGCGAAGTTTGCGCGAATTATATTACCATTCCGCCTTCAGCCTTCAACTTTTCCGCCTGATAGTGGGTAGTTAAGGCCTCGATCAAAGGCTGGAGTTTTCCGTCCATAACGGCTTCGAGTTGATGGACCGTGAAGCCGATGCGGTGGTCGGTAAGACGGTTCTGCGGGAAGTTGTAAGTGCGAATCTTCTCGCTGCGATCGCCGGAACCCACCATGGCTTTGCGCTCTTTCGCGAGAGCCTGCTGCTGTTTGTCCATTTCGATTTCGTAGAGTCGCGAGCGCAGCACGCGCATACCTTTTTCGCGGTTCTTGATCTGCGATTTCTCGTCCTGGCAACTGACCACCGTGTTGGTCGGGATATGCGTAATGCGAACAGCCGAGTAAGTGGTGTTCACCGATTGGCCGCCTGGCCCGGAGGAGCAGAACGTGTCGATGCGCAAGTCTTTGGCTTCGATCTTGATATCCACGTCTTCCGCTTCAGGCAGCACCGCGACCGTGACGGCCGAGGTGTGAACGCGCCCCTGCTGCTCCGTCGCGGGCACCCGCTGCACGCGGTGTACGCCGCTTTCGTACTTGAGTTGCGAGAAAACGCGATTGCCTTCAATGATCGCGATAACTTCCTTCAGGCCACCCGCCGACGATTCCGAAGACGAAAGCACTTCGACCTTCCAGCGCTGAGTCTCGGCATACCGGGTGTACATGCGGAAAATTTCGGCGGCGAAGAGCGTGGCCTCATCTCCGCCAGTGCCAGCGCGGATCTCGAGAATGATGTTCTTTTCGTCGTTCGGATCCCTGGGCAGCAGAAGTACTTTCAGTTCTTCCTCAACCGCCTTGACCCGGCCTTCCAGTTGCGTGAGTTCATCCTGCGCGTAAGCGCGCATCTCGGCATCTTTCTCGTCGGCGAGGACAGCCTTGCTCTCCGCAATTCCCTTGGTCAGATCCTTGTATTCGCGGTACTTCTCGACCATGGGCGCAATTTCGGCGTGCGCCTTCGCGGTCCTCTGGTATTTCGCTGAGTCGTTGACAATCTCCGGCGACGCCAGAACGTTGGTCAGTTCGTCGTAGCGGGCTTCGATTTGGTCCAAGCGTTCAAACATGGTCGTTGGTCGTTCGTCCTTGGTCGTTGGCCAAACCCTTACGCGGCTTTACCGCTCACAGAGTTGATCAGGCCACTCAGAGCGCGGCTGACACCCTCGGCCAGCGCCAATAGTCGTGCCCCTTCTCCGTTCCGAAAGTATTGTAATTCCTCAGCGATCAATACCTGCGTCTGAAGCTCCCACAGTGATCCCCGAGCATGCAGCAGGAAGCACACAAACTCCTTGTCAGAGTGGTGACCTTTACCCTCGGCAATGTTGCTGGGCACGGACACCGCGCGGCCCCGGCCAATCTGCTGACTTAAACCATACAACTCATGCTTCGGGAACCCAGTCGTACTCCTGTAGATCTCCGCAGTCAATCTCATCGCTTCTTGCCAGACTCTCAAATCCCGAAAGGATGACGCAGACATGTGACACCTCGGGAGCTACGTTAGCCCATCGTATGTCAGCTGTATGTGACGGATGACCAAGAGGAATTGGACGCGGGCCAACGACCAGCGACGGACGGCCAACGACGCGTTACCTAGGCAATCACCAACTCGCCGCCGCGCTCTTTTTCGAGCGACATGGCGTGGTCGAGGGCGGCGATGGCGCATTGGGCTTGCTCGTCCGACGGAGGCTTGGTGGTGATGCGCTGCAGCCAGAGGCCGGGGGCGGTCATCAAGGCGAACAGCGATCCGCGGTGCTTGGCCGCGAAGCGGATGATCTCGTAGGAAACTCCGGCGATGATCGGCAACAGTGCGATGCGCGAGGCGAAGCGCGCCCAGAACGTGGTGAACGGGACCAGCATGTAGAAGCCGATCGAAATCAGCATCACGGTCATCAGAAAGCTGGTGCCGCAGCGCGGATGATAGGTGGAATATTTCTGCACGGCCACGGTGTTGAGCGGGTCTCCGTTTTCGAAAGCGAAGACGGTTTTGTGCTCGGCGCCGTGATATTCGTAGACACGGCGAATATCCTTCCAGAGCGAGACTCCCCAAATGAAGAGCAGGAATAATACGAGGCGGATTCCGCCATCGACCAAGTTGAAAACAATTCGTCCTCCCAGGGAGGGATTGATCTTCTTGAGTTCCGTCGCCGCCAGCAGGGGGATGTATTTGTACATGAAAATGAAGAAGGCCAGTGAGATCAGGATGTTGACGGCGGCCAGCCAGTTGCTGATGGTCGCGGCCTTCTCGCGGGTTTCGGATTTCGTGGATTCCGCCTCGCTTTGCTTTGGCGGCACAGTCGAGAGCCTGCCCTGAACCTGTCGAAGGGCGGCTGTCGCTACGTGCTCTCTTATTCGTAACGCAGGGCTTCGACGGGGTCGAGCTTGGACGCCCGCATCGCCGGGACCAGGCCGCTGATCACGCCCACCACGAGCAGGACTGCGGTGGAAAGGATCACGGTCATCATGGAGATGCGCAGATGAATGTCGCCCTGGCCGGAATCGTCTTCAAACAACGGCCCCATCATGGGCAGCGTTCCCACGGACCAGGCGACGAGATAGGACAACAACACGCCAATGGCGCCACCGATCAGCATAATCAGCAGAGTCTCGACCAGGAATTGCAGCTTGATGTGGCGCTTGCGCGCTCCCAGCGCGCGCCGCAGGCCGATCTCGCGAATGCGCTCGTCCACCGACACGAGCATGATATTCATTACGCCCACACCGCCGATCCCGAGAGTCAAGGTTCCAATGAAGGTCAGGAGCACCTGCAGTCCAATGGTCAGAGCATCGATGACCGGACGAAATTCATCCCGCCCGAACATCTGAAATGCCTTGGGATCCGTGGGCGAAAAATTCTGCCGTGTGGCCACAGCGGCCAGCACCTGCGCCATCGCCCTCTTTTCGAACTGCGGGGCGATGGGCGCAAACACCATCACGGCGGCATAGCGCGTATTCCACAAATCACCGGCCGTGGAATACGGAATCCAGGAGGACTCATCGTCGCTGGAAAAGTAATTGCTGAGCTGGATCTTCCGCGCCATGACGCCAATCACGGTGAAGCGCACGCCGGAGACTTGCACCGTCTCGCCTACCGCGGGCCGCCCGCTGAACAACTCTTCCTTCAGCCGCCCGCCCAGGAAGATCACGCGCCGCCGTCCCAGTTCGTCCTCGGCGTTAATCCAGCGGCCGTCCGACGGGACTTCATTGCGCATTTCGCCGTATTCAGGACAGACTCCGCGCACCGGGGCCGTCCCAACCATGCGGTCGCCGTAGGCAATTCCCGGCCGCCGGACCGTTTCGAGGCAGACATGCTTTACCAGGGGAGCCGTAGCCTTCACCATGTCGATATCCGCCTGCTCGAGTACTACTTTCTTTCCGGCGCGCTGGCCGCCCGGCTGCTCGCTGGTCTGCTGCGGCCAGCAGATGACCGCGCTCTTGCCAAACGCGTCAAAGCCATGCACCAAAACGCTGCGGAAGCTGTTGCCGTACGCGATGAGCAGAGTCACGGTCGCGATGCCCCAGACAATCCCCAGCATGGTGAGGAAGCTGCGAGTCAGGTTTCGCTTCAGGGCGATCCAGGCTTCGAGAATGATTTCAATCAGCATATTGTCTGATGTTGCAACGACTGGCGGAGACGTGAGAAAGTTTCAAGGTTTCAAGGTTTCGAAAGCTAGAGAATCTCGATCCGTTGTATGGATGTTGCCTCGGTTTGAAACCTTGAAACATGAAACCTTTGAAAACCTTTGCTTCTCCTATCCTCCCGCCTCATAGCGCAGTGCCTCAATCGGATCAATCGACGCCGCTCTTCGCGC
>PLEA01000523.1 GCA_003136335.1 Acidobacteriaceae bacterium
GGATTTCCGGCCGGGCTCAGCGGAGGCGATCTGGCGCGACGCGCCGTAGTGCAGGCTCGGCGTTTTGGAGTTGAAATCCTTGCGCCCCAAGAAGCAATCGGCGTCCGAACGGAGGGCCCTTACCGGATCATCAAATTGGCCGATGACAGTGAGATTTCCTGCCACGCGTTGATGATCGCGACTGGAGTGCAATGGAAACGGCTGGAAGCCCCCGGCGTTGACCAGTTGCAGGGTGCGGGGGTCTACTACGGCGGCGGCGCCACCGAGGCCTTGTCCTGCAAGGGTGAGAGGGTCTACGTCGTGGGCGGCGCCAATTCTGCCGGCCAGGCCGCGATGAATTTTTCCAGGTACGCAGAGCGAGTCGTGATCCTGGTTCGAAGAGATTCACTTTCCAGCACCATGTCGCAATATCTGATCGATCAGATCAAGGAGACTCCCAACATCCAGCTGTGGACGCATGCCAGCATTGCCGAGGTTCACGGCGAAACGCACCTGGAGGAGATTTCGGTCCTCTGCTCGGACACCAACAAATTGGAGCGGGTGCCGGCAAGCTCGATGTTCATCTTCATCGGAGCACTGCCGCGAACAGATTGGTTGGCGGGCACAATCGAGCGCGACGAACGTGGATTCATTCTAACCGGACCTGACCTGATGCAAGGAGGACAGCGTCCGAAAGGTTGGTCGCCCGATCGCGATCCCTTCCTTCTGGAAACGAATGTGCCGGGCATCTTTGCGGTGGGCGATGTGCGGCACGGTTCGGTTAAACGCGTGGCCTCCGGGGTTGGCGAAGGGTCCGTGGCGGTGCAGTTCATCCATCAGTATTTGAGCAAGGTGTAAATGGTCGAGACGTCCGAACTACTTCGCATTCCCATATTCGCCGATTTACCAGACGATCAGGTTGCCTGGTTCATCAGCCAATCGCAGGAACTGCATCTCAAGGCGGGTGACACCTACTCACGCCAAGGAGACCCAGCCGATGCCATGTTTGTGATTCTTGAGGGGCACCTTCAAGGGCGGGGCGAACTTGGGGGCGAAACCATCATCTTAAACCTAGAGCCGGGCGACGTTACCGGATTACTACCGTTTTCGAGGATGAAACAATTTAAGGTGAGCGGACGAGCCGAGACGGACAGCCGCGCCCTACGATTTCCTGCCTCGCTGTTTCCAGAACTTGTACAGAAAATGCCGGAGCTGACCCAGCGCCTCGTGGGCCTGATGTCGGACAGGATTCGAGAAGCGACCCGGTTCGAACAGCAGCGTGACCGGCTCGCCGCCCTGGGCAAACTGTCGGCGGGTCTCGCCCATGAGCTCAACAATCCCGCTTCAGCTGCGAAACGTGCTACCAGCCAACTCCGCGACATTCTGAAGCGAGTGCGCGACGCCAGCCACGAACTGGGAAGGCGCGACCTTACTGCGGCACAGAAATCGGAGATTGAGAAGTTGGAAGCTTCGCTGGTCCAAGTCGATGGCCCTCCTCCAGACGCGCTCACCACCAGCGATCTGGAGGACCGACTCGATTCCTTGCTTCGCAGCCACGGACAGAATGATTTGTGGCAGCTTGCGGCTGATCTCGCCCGCAAGAATTTCAAAGCCGAAGTGTTGGAGCAGCTGTTCGCAAAACTCGATGCGGATACTGCCCGCGCCGCGCTGGTACGGATTTCCGCCTCCCTGGAGATCGCCGACTTGTTGAACCAGATTGAGCACAGCACCTCGCGGATCTCCGAACTGGTGGGCGCGATCAAGGAATACACCTTCATGGATCAGTCGCCCGTGCAGAACGTCGATATCGTGAAGACTCTTGAAACCACGCTGACCATCTTGAATCACAAACTCAAACGCGGAGTGTCCGTGCAGCGGGATTATCAGAAAATTCCCCTCCTGGTGAATTCCTTCGGCAGCGAACTCAATCAGATCTGGACTAACATCATCGACAACGCCATTGACGCTATGGGCGGAAAAGGTGAGCTGCGAGTGCGCACTTATCGCGAGGATGATTGTGTTGTGGTAGAGATCGGCGACAACGGTCCCGGGATTTCACCGGAAGTCCAGCCCCACATTTTTGAACCGTTCTTCACGACTAAGGGAGTGGGGGAGGGAACTGGACTTGGCCTCGACACGGTCCAGCGCATTGTGAAGAAGCACCGGGGCAACATTCAGGTGAATTCCAAGCCTGGAGTTACGCGTTTCCAGGTGCGGCTGCCATTGTCAGAAAACGCAGGCTAATTCTGGATATGCTCAGCGTGCACTGCGAAGGAGGTAGGTTATGAATTCCAGCCTCGCACTGTTGCTGGCATTCGGTATCGGGGTAGTTGCGGGATTGCGGTCTCTAACAGCGCCAGCGGTCGTGGCTTGGGCGGCGCACCTGGGCTGGATCAATCTTCACGGCTCTGCCTTGTCTTTCATGGGATCCATATGGCCCGTGGGCATCTTCACCATCTTGGCCGTGGTCGAACTCGTAGCTGACCAACTGCCCACAACTCCGTCCCGCACCGCCCCCATTGGTCTTTCTGCTCGAATCGTCACCGGCGCACTGACCGGTGCATGCCTGGGTGTGGCTGGCGGCGCTACGTTTTGGCTGGCAGGCCTGGCCGGGGTTGTCGGCGGAATCGCCGGAGCATTCGGCGGCAAACAGGCACGCGTTAGTTTGGTCCGTGCCCTGCGGGTTCCGGATTTCGCAGTCGCCATCCCGGAGGATCTGATTGCCATCGGGCTTGGACTGTTTCTGGCTTCTCGATTCTGACTAAGCAGACTCGCGAGGGTTATTCGCCATATATCCGCGCAGATCAAATCTGAGGTGTGCTTATGACCACTCCGGAGCAATACGATGCCCTTATCATTGGCTCTGGGCAGGCCGGCACCCCGCTCTCCACGGCTCTTGCTGGGGCGGGAATGCGTACGGTTCTCATCGAGCGGAAACATGTCGGCGGCACTTGTATTAATGAGGGATGCACTCCGACGAAAACTATGGTTGCCAGCGGGCGCGTCGCATACCTGGCTCGCCGGGCCGCCGACTACGGTGTGCATACGGGCCCGATCAGCATCGACCTAGTGAAAATTCGTGAGCGCAAGCGCAACATAGTGGACAGCTTCCGAAACGGAAGCCAGTCGCGCCTTGAGAAGACTCCAAACCTAGAATTGATCTTCGGCGATGCGACTTTCGGCGGTCCCAAGACCGTCGCGGTTCGCTCGCAGGATGGCGGTCAGCGCACAATGTCGGCTAAGTACGTTTTCATCAACGCCGGAACGCGCGCATCGCGGCCCAAGCTCGACGGGTTGGACTCGGTCCCTTTCCTTGACAATATCTCAATCATGGAACTCGATGCACTCCCGGACCATCTGTTAATCCTGGGCGGAGGCTACATCGGCCTGGAGTTCGGCCAACTTTTCCGGCGCTTGGGCAGTCGAGTGACGATCGTTCAATCCGCGGGCCAACTTCTCGCCGGCGAGGATCCCGATATTGCGGAAGAAATCACCAAAATCCTCCAGCAGGACGAGGTTGAAGTCTTATTAAATTCGAAAGCAACTCAAACGGAAAAGTCGGGCGATAGAATCCGATTGAGTGTGCAGTCGGAGAACGATTCGACCATCTTGGTTGGTTCCCATCTACTCGTTGCCACAGGCCGTGTGCCGAATTCCGACAGTCTCAATCTCGCCGCAACCAAAATTCAAAGTGACGGTCGTGGCTTCATTCAGGTCAACGATCGCTTGGAAACCACCGCGGAAGGCATCTACGCTCTGGGGGACATCAAAGGCGGTCCGGCGTTCACGCACATTTCCTATGACGACTTTCGCATCATTCGCGCCAATCTCCTCGAAAAGAAAGCTGCCTCCACCAAGGGTCGGCAAGTGCCCTATACCCTTTTTATCGATCCGCAACTGGGCCGGGTGGGCTTGACCGAGATGGAAGCCCGCGCACAAGGCCGCAACATCCGCGTCGCAAAGCTCCCAATGACGCACGTGGCACGGGCTCTTGAAGTCGATGAAACCCGTGGTTTCATGAAAGCAATCGTGGACGCGGACACGAATCAGATTCTCGGCGCAGCCATTCTCGGCATCGAAGGTGGAGAAATCATGTCCGCCCTGGAGATCGCCATGATGGGAAAGTTGCCCTACAGCGCATTGCGCGATGGCACTTTTGCCCATCCCACTCTGGCGGAGTCCCTCAACAATTTGTTCATGGCGATGGACAGCGGGTCGTAGGCAATCAGAACCACAGCTTGGAAGAGACCGAGGCGCAGCCGCATGGATGTCCACTTGATTGACGGGACCTACGAATTGTTCCGCCACTTCTTTGCCGTGCCCGCCGCGAAAGATGTAAACGGTCAGGAGATCGGCGCGGTACGCGGCGTCCTGACTTCCGTTTTGTCGATGATCGAGCGTGGCGCAACCCACATTGGGGTGGCAACTGACCATGTCGTGGAGTCGTTTCGCAACGACCTCTATCCCGGATACAAGACCTCCGAAGGCGTCCCCCCGGAGTTGCTCTCACAGTTTCCGATTCTAGAGGAGGCGCTGGAAGCCATGGGAGTGGTCGTATGGCCAATGGTCTATTACGAGGCCGACGATGCACTCGCTTCCGCCGCCGCAAAAGCCGCGCAGGAGGAGCGCGTCAGTCAAGTCCTGATTTGTACACCGGACAAAGATTTAGGTCAGTGTGTGGCGGGCACCCGAGTGGTACAACTGGATCGCAGGCAGAACATCGTGCGCGATGAAGCCGGCGTGGTCGCTAAATTCGGAGTGAATCCGCACTCGATCCCAGACTACCTGGCTGTGGTAGGCGACAGTGCAGACGGATTCCCCGGTGTGGCCGGATGGGGCCAGAAAGCCGCAGCCCAGACCTTATCCCAATACTCTCACCTCGAGGAAATTCCCAAGGATTGGCGGCAATGGCATGCCTCGATCCGCAAAGCCCGCTTGCTCTCTGAATCACTGTTTAGCGCATGGAATGACGCCCTGTTGTTTCGCACCCTCGCCACTCTGCGACTCGATGTCCCCGTCTTTGACACGGTCGAGGACCTTCGTTGGCAGGGACCACGCTCGTCTTTTGCCGAGTACTGCCAGCGCATGAAGTCACCCGATCTGCTTCGTCGCGCCACTGCGGCAGCATCGAGATCCAGATGACCTAGGAAGGCCCAGCAGCAACACCGCATGGTAAAATCTTTATTGGAACCAAATGGTCCCACGCTGGCAAATCTCGGTGATTGCAAGTACTTGCCAGCAAAATGTAGGCGCGTAGCTCGGTTGGTTAGAGCGCTACCTTGAC
>PLEA01000542.1 GCA_003136335.1 Acidobacteriaceae bacterium
TGTAGTCGGCCTTTTCCCAAACGCTGTCCACATTGCCCTTTTGAATCAAATACGTTTTGAAAGTATTGTCGCTGCCCCAGATGATTGGGGCTTGCCGCTCGCTTTCTTCGATCGTGAACACAGGCGGAAGAGGATCGTACTCGATGGAAACTGCTTCGACGGCCTTCGGCAGGGCGCGACAATCCGGATGAGCGAGAAGCAGGATCGGTTCCTCCGGGTGATTGACAATTCCGTCCGCAAGGCATGGCTGATCGTTTTCGATCAGGGATATATAGTTGTTACCGCGAATGTCTTTTGCAGTAACGACAACAAATTCGTTCCAGTTAATTCCGGCCCCGAAATCTATCTTGCTGATTTTGCCCCGTGGTATGCGGCTGCGCACAGTCGCGCCGTAGAGCATGTTTGGCAGAGTGATATCGTCGATGTACCGCGCTCGTCCGGTGACTTTGTCGCGCCCCTCTTTTCGTGGAGCGGACAATCCAATGCTGCAATCTCTCTCCACGTCACGCCTCACGTTACAGTGCAGATATACATACAAATAGAACCGTGCATCGGCGCCGAAAATTAAGCCCTGTCATTATTGTGGACGAAAACGGGAGGATTTGTATCCCTGTTTTCGGCTGGTTCTACAATGCTACCGAGGGTACTCGCGGCCGATCGGGGGAACGTGGAACGTGCCGTCGCCGAAGATTTGCCTTCCCCGCAGATAAGTGGCCTTGACGACTCCGAAAAATTCTTCGCCCATGTAGGGGGAAACTGCGTGCCGATAATGCAGTTTTTCTGGAATCACAGTGAATTTCGCTTCCGGGTCAAAAACTACGAGATCGGCGTCGTACCCATTAGCAATCCGGCCCTTGTGAGAATCGCATCCCGCCAGCTTGGCGGGCCCTGCGGCCATCCATCGCACGATATCCATAAGCGAAAACCCTCTACCACAGGCTTCTGTCCACATCACCGGAAGCGCCAGCGAAAGGCTGGCAATACCGCCCCACGCGCTCTTAAAGTCTCCTGATGCAAGCCGCTTCATCGACGGCGGGCACGGAGAATGGTCGGTAGCCACCAGGTCAATCACCCCCTCGCTGAGGCCTCGCCACAACCCTTCGCGATTTTCATGGCTCCGAATTGGAGGAGCGCATTTGCAAAGCGTCGCTCCATCGGCGATCGTTTCCGCCGTCAGGTGCAGATAATGCGGGCATGTTTCGACGCTGACCGGAAGGCCCTCCGCGCGCGCTTCACGCAACTCGTCCAGCGCCTGGGAAGTTGCCAGATGTACGATATGCAGGCGAAAGTCATATTCTCTGCAGAGTGACAGCAGCAGCCGGATCGCAGACAGCTCCGCTTCATCGGGACGCGACCGCAGGTAGGTCGCATAGCTTTTCCAATTCGCGTTAGCCAACTCAGCCGTGGCAGCATCGATAGGACCGCGGAGTTCTGCGTGTACCAGCAGCGGGAGTCCTGTTCGAGCGACGACAGGCAGGGCCGTCCGCAACTCATGTTCGGTAACCATTGTGAAGCCGTCGATTCCGGGATCCACCAGGAAGCATTTGAAGCCGGGCACACCGGCCGCGGCAAGTTCTTCGAGGTCTCCTAGATTGTCGTGAACTACGCTACCCCACGCCGCCCAATCGACGTGGCAATGGCCGCGCGAGGCCTCCCGCTTCGCAGTCAGCGCGGCTACGTTCGTCGTAGCTGGAAGGCAATTCAGCGGCATGTCTACCAGCATGGTGTAGCCACCGGCCGCGGCAGCGCGTGTTGCGGTCGCAAATCCCTCCCAGTCCGCTCTTCCGGGATCGTTCATGTGGACGTGTGAATCGACGAGACCCGGCAGAATCGCCGCAGTGCCGAAATCTTGCACTCGCGCATCTCGCGGGACGTGTTCGACGGGCACGACCGCACGAATCGATTCGCCCTCGACGAGGACTGCCCCAGCCCGCATTCCTTCAGGGGTTACAATCCGGCGTGAGAGGAAGGCTTGTAAGGTCATCGCACCATTCGCACGACGTTACAAAATTGTCGCTCCTGCAAGAGCGTAGCTTACGCGTTCAGTGTGTTTCAACTAAGGGACTCGAGTCGTTCAATATGGCTGTATTTCACGAACTCGGCGTAGCAATTGAGAAATTATGCAGAAAACGCGGTGGTGCCGTGGGCGGGATGCCATTAACCGGCTCCGGCATCCGGGTTATACTTCTCCCATGAACCACCTCTTCATGGCGCGCGCCATCCAGTTATCCATTACGAATGTGCTCACGGGTTCCGGTGGGCCCTTCGGTGCTGTCATCGTAAAAGGTGGCCAAATCATCGCAGAGGGCGTTAATTGCGTAACTGGAAAAAACGACCCGACCGCGCATGCAGAAATTGTTGCCATGCGGGCGGCTTGCAAGAAACTTGGCAGCTTCGAACTCAGCGGTTGCGAAATTTACACGTCCTGCGAGCCCTGCCCGATGTGCCTGGGAGCGATTTACTGGACGCGGCCGGATCGCGTGTACTTTGGCAATACCGCTGCCGACGCTTCGCAAGCTGGATTTGACGATTCCCTGATCTACGGTGAAATTCAGCAGCCGCATTCGCAGCGCAAGATACCAATGATTCCGATGATGCGGGAAGAGGCTCTCGAAGCCTTTCTCTCTTGGCAAAAGCAGGTCAACAAAGTCCCCTATTGACGCGCATCTATCCGACACCGAGAAAAGCGTAGCGAAGAATGAAGAGAACGCTGAGCACCCAGATCAGCGGACTGATCTCGCGGTGCCGCCCGGTGAAAAGCTTCAGGAATGTGAATGACAGAAGCCCCAGGCTCAAGCCTGTGGCGATGCTGAATGTGAGCGGCGT
>PLEA01000091.1 GCA_003136335.1 Acidobacteriaceae bacterium
AAGCGCGCCTCGATTCTGCCTACCAGCAACGACGAGTTAAAGAACGTCCTCCTGCCCGACGGCCCTGTCGCCGCCACCCACCACCTCATCACCAGCATGAACGTCAAGGAAATCCTGAAATTTAAGAGGACTTTTCTTAAGAAGCTGAAAGCCGAAACCGAAGGCGATCGCGAGCAGTGGGAGCGCTTCGTGCTGATCAAAGTGGACGGCCGCGAAGGGATGAGCATGTACCCGCGCCTGCTGCCCGGAGCCACGCTCCTGATCGACCGCCACTACAACTCACTCAAGCCCTACCGCAAGGGCGAATTCAACATGTACGCCGTACTCAAGAATGAAAATTGTACGGTGAAATACGTGGAAACGGCCGGTAACCACCTGATTCTGCGGCCTCACAACCAGGCTTATCCCATAGAAGTTGTGACCATGGAAGAAGGCAAATCCGCTTCCGACTACCTCGTGGGCCGTGTTTGCCACGTTGGAATTGAAACCTAAGGAAAACAGTTCTCAGTCGTAGCCCCGGTGCATTTACTGAGAACTGAGAGCTGCCCCTTGCTATTCCGCATTAAGATTGTCGAACACCTTCCAGAGCTTATCCGCGGTAGCACGGTAAATTACATATCCATTGCCGGCATCCGTGGTCTCGTGAAACAGCAACTCCCCGCGGCCGTCTCCGTCGACGTCCACCGCGTCAATCAGTTGCATCCGCGGCGTAACGTCAAGATGGAATTTATCTGTCACTCCCGAATACAGTTTCCGCAGGTTGCCGTAGATGTCGGTCTTGGCCACGAGCGTAATGCTGTAGGAGTCAGGCGCCGTGGCCGCTCCCGGCGCTGGAGGAAAGTGCGCTTCGGCACTCAAGATCATCACCGGCTGGTTGTTTCCCCACAGGTCGAAGGTATGAAATTGAAGGTTCTCNNCCTGGCCAGTGCAGCCACGTAAGCCCGAACTTCATCTCCCGCCGCGGCCAGCATCTGATTGCGGCGCTCTTCTTCTTCTCCCGTCTTCCAAAAGAATTTGTAGGACTTCGGATCGGGTCCAGCGGAGTCGGAAATCGCCGCCACGAGTTGCGGGGGCGCGCTGCTGACTGCTGCTGTTGCGGTCGGCGTTGCCGCAGCCTCTGTTTTTCCCGCCTTCGTGACAGCTTCGTCTTCCTGCGGCGCCGCCTGGGTGGGCTTGCCCCTCCGGAGCGTGGGACGATAGTAGTCTTCCGACGGTTTACCAGCCGAGGGTTGACCAGCAGAGTTCTGACCAGCAGAGTTCTGAGCTGAGGAAGCCTGGCCCGAAGACGTCTGACCGGGAGAACCCTGACTCGGACTGGCCTGCGCCGCCGGTCGAGCCGGTTGGTCGGTAGCGCCTTGATCGGCGGGCTTGCCAGAAGCCGCCGGAGTCGCGGGCTTCTGCGCGTCCCGGCCAGAAGAGGTACCGGCAGGGGAACCGGTTGCCGGTGGTGCAGTCGATGGCGCTGCCGCCGGGCCAGACTTCCCGGATGATCCCGATCCAGCAGGAGCCGTAGAAGCCGGAGCCGCAGTTGTGGAACTCGCGGCCGGAGCCGGCGCTGCCTTCGATGAGTCCTTTCGGGCCAGCCGCGGCGGTTCATCGCTGTTGTCCATGCCCACGGGAACGTTTTCCGCTTTGTGCGTGGTCTTCGCGACTTCGGTTCCGTGCGGTAAGTAGGACCCCGCTCCTACCCAAGGATTGGGGCTGCCTGGATTCTTGCTGTGCAACGCTCCACTAACCGTAAAGAAGCCCTGCGAGTCGCCCGCTTGCTCGACCTCGTAGACCGTACCCGACTCCAGCGCCATGGGTATCGGATCCGCCTTGTAGACGCTCGCATCGTGGAACTTGCCATCGATCAAAATTGCCACGGGGATTAAGGTTCCCTTGCCGCTGCTGCTGAGCTGCACAACGCCCACTGCCCGAGGCTCTTTCTCCTTCTTGGCCTTCTTCGCGTCCGGAGGTTTCTCTTCTGGGGGAGTGTTCTGCCGCCTCTGCCTCTGCGCTAAGCTCGGCACAGCGGTTGCGGCAACGAACGCTAGAATGACAATAGCGATGACGGCCCATCCCAATCTGCTGTATAAGAACTTTCTGGACATAAGTCGTTCCGCCCTCGGCCTTGCCAACGCTGAGATTGTGGACTCGGTCTTCAACCCTAACTTCCCTGAAATGAGGCGCTCATGAGTATCAAGATCAATGATAAGGCCCCCGAGTTTACTTTGCAGGACGAGAATGGAAAGGAAATCTCGCTGAAAGGTCTACGGGGAAAAGTAGTAGCGCTGTATTTCTATCCTCGCGCCGACACTCCGGGGTGCACGATCGAGGCCTGCGAGTTTCGCGATACCTACAAACAGATGCAGAAAACCGGCGCCGTGTTACTTGGCATCTCGCCCGACACTCCAAAAGCCCAGAAGAAGTTTCAGGACAAATTTAAGCTGCCCTTTTCTCTGCTCGCCGATGCCGACAAGAAAGTCGCCAACGCTTATGGCGTCGTGCAGGAAAAAAATATGTACGGCAAGAAGATGATGGGTATCGCCCGGACCACGTTCGTAATTGGACCCGACGGCAAAATCCAGCACATCTTCCCCAAGGTAAAACCGGAAGGCCATGCGATCGAAGTGCTGGCGTACTTGAAAGAATCGGCCAAGGGCGCGGCTTAGGGGACGTCCACAGCGAAATCAAACCGCAGAAATTGATCTCGTTTCGCGTACTCTATTCTGGCTTCTTGCTTTGTCCAATTCTCCATTACTTTCGCCGATCCGCCCGCTCGAGCGCGTATTCTTCGGCCGCGGTCCACGTCGCGTGGCTCGCGACCTCCTGGGCAAACTGCTGGTCCGTGACCTCGGCAAGCTTCGCCTCGCCGCCCGTATCGTCGAAGTCGAAGCCTACCTCGGCGAGAAAGATCCCGCTGCCCACTCTGCCGCCGGCAACACCGCCCGCACCGCCGTGCTGTTCGGGCCACCCGGCCACGCCTACGTTTACTTCATCTACGGCAATCACTATTGCCTCAATGTCTCCTGCGAGCCCGAAGGCCGCGCTGGAGGCGTTTTGTTCCGCGCCCTGGAACCGCTTTCCGGGATGGACGAGATGGCCCGGGCCCGCGATATCGAAATCCACGGCCCCGAAGACCTGCGCAAGCTCACCAGCGGCCCGGGACGCCTGTGTGACGCTTTCGGCAATACCCGCGCCCGCGACAACGGGTGCGATCTCACCTCCGCGGTCAGCGGCCTTTGGATCGGCGAAGACGGGTTTCGCGCCCGAGCCATCCGCACAACTCACCGCATCGGTATCAGCAAAGCGGCGGACAAACCCTGGCGTTACCTTCTCGACGGAAATCCTTTCGTTTCAAGGAAGGTGCGAAAGTAGGTCGACTTCCGCCAGCTGCGTAGAATGGGTTCGAGGCCTGCGAAGCGCGAGCCAGAGGAGGCCGGGCGATGCCCGAAGCTTGACAGTGGGTGTAGACTTGCCTCCGGGTTCGAACAGGCCAGAATCCTAGCCAGTAAAGGCTTTTCGCCCGCCATCGGTAAATAGCCGGGAAGACAAAAAGATCAGGCTGTATTTTTGCCGCATCCCCTCGCTGGCGTGAATCATCTCATAAGTTAGGTAGGAGCCCGCGTGTCCCGCTTCGCGCGATTCTCGATGTTGCCGGCGACGCTTGGTGCGATCTTCGCGACGCTTGCTGCAGCAACTCCAGGGCTCGCAGCTGCCGACGGGGTTGTGGCCAGCCTTCCCCCAACGCCTTCTAACATCCTCATCGGCTTTGCCGGCGGATTCGTGCGCCACGACGATCCGCTCCACGGGCCCGTGCGGCTTGCGCACAAACTTCAGCAGGAACTGCCGAAGGGCGCATCGATCCAGGTTT
>PLEA01000161.1 GCA_003136335.1 Acidobacteriaceae bacterium
CGGCTTTCTCATAGCCTTCGGTTCCCGCCGGGATGACCGTCCACGCATGCGCTTGCTGCTCGAGGTCAGCCAGCGCGGCATTCGTCCATGCGATGGGCGAGTGCAGTTCGAGCCAGCGGTCTGCGAAACGGGCCGGCAATGCTTTGCGAAACTCTGATCGCAATGCCGTTATAGTTCTCGGAGTCTTTGGATCGCGGAACATCACTGTCAAATTGGTTCCCGGCGCGATGTCGATCAGAATCTCCGACGGTTTCTTCCAGTAGGACGATATCTGCAGAATCGCGGGACCGCTCAGGCCGCGATGAGTGATGAGCATCTTTTCGCGGAACTGCTGCCCTCTGCACGAGGCGATCACGTCGGTGGAAACGCCTGTCAGATCGCAGTAGCGGGATCGACCTTCCGCATTCAGCAGCAGCGGCACCAGTCCCGGCCATGGCTCGCGGATCTTCATTCCGAACTGCCGCGCCAGGTCGTAGCCAAATGAGGTCGCGCCCATCTTCGGAATTGATAAGCCCCCGGTCGCGACCACCAACGTGGGCGCGTGGAATTCTGCGCTGGCCGCATGCACTACAAACTCTGTGGTTCGTTTCACCTCGTGAATCTTTGTGTTCAGGAAAACATTCACCCCAGCGGACGAGCACTCTTCTTCGAGCATTCCCAGGATGTCGCGAGCCGACCGGTCGCAAAACAATTGGCCTAGCGTCTTTTCGTGGTACGGAATGCGATGCTTCTCGACGAGTGCGATGAAATCTGCGGGCGTGTAGCGGGTCAGCAACGACTTGGCAAAATGCGGATTGGCGGAGAAGAAATTCTCGGCCCGGCAGTGGAGGTTGGTGAAATTGCAGCGGCCGCCGCCGGAGATGAGAATCTTTTTGCCCAGGCGGTCGGCGTGTTCGAGAACCGCGACGCGGCGTCCGCGCTTGCCCGCCTCGATGGCGCACATCAGGCCGGCTGCGCCACCGCCGAGAATCAGTGCATCGAAATGATGGGTCACGTTGGAGTGAACAGCGTACCTCAGCGCCTGAAGCCGGTGCATTCTGCGACGTTTACGGCACGACTGAAGTCGTGCCCTTTCCCCAACCACAACATCTACGGGACCACGGAGTCGTGCCCTTTCCAAACTAGACGCAGAACACTTACATGTAAAACAAGCTCAGCCGCGGGAGGCCAAATTTCTCCAACAGGCGCTTGTGAACGTATTGCTTCTGCAGTTGGTCGATCTGCGCGGCGGACATCTTCCGGCGGTAGGGAGCGAGATCGCGGTCGGCTTCCGCGCGCACCGTGACAATCTCTTCATCGGGAGTTGACGCCAGCAGCATCGCAAAAAGCTTTTCCTCTAGCACCGTGAGGCGGCGCTCCAGGTCTTCCAAACCTGCCGCGGGTTTCTTTTCTATTTCTTCCGCAAGATAGCGCAGAGTCTTCGCAACCTCCAAGGCAAGCGCGGGGACTCCGCCGCCCTCGGGCAACTTCGCGGCTTCCAGCAAATCTGCATTGCGACGCAGGAAAGGCGCGACTACCTCTGGTTCAAAACCTTGTCCGGCGCTGGGTTTCAGCGCGGGCGCCGGGTCGCCAGCAGCCGCGCCTACCGCTGCTTCTTTCATGTCTTCCGCCGCGGCCAGAATTTCCTGCGAACAGAATCCCAGGCCGTTTATTTTCCGCGTCTTGGAAGGGCGCCTTTCGTAGTGTTCGAAAGTCACGTCAATGCCGCGCAGCACAGCCTCCAGCGGAATTCCCGCATCCCTCCAGGTCTCCATCAGCACCCAGTCCAGTGGGGATAGCCGTAGGATCCCCCCCCAGCGGCGCTGAAAGTGCTCCTCGATCTCTGTGAAGTAATTGAAGTAATTTTCCACGGCTGGTCAGCGGGCAGAACGCGAGGGCGTCGACGCCCCGCCATTCTTTGATTTTGGCTGCGCCTCTTTTGATGACAGCTTCGACTCGGCCTTGGGCGCGGCTTTCGCCGAAGCTGAATCCTTGCGCGCCGGCCTATTCCGCTCCCAGATGATGCGCAAGCCTTCGAGGGTCAGAAAGTCGTCCACGTGCTTCATATATTTCGATCCGGTGCCGATCATGGGTCCCAGCCCGCCGGTCGCAATCACGTGCGTCTCTTGTCCCAACTCCGCCAGTAGAAGTTCGAGGATGCCATCGACCAGCCCGAGATATCCGTAATAGAGACCCGATTGCAGGCTGCCCACGGTGTTGGAGCCGATGACGCGGGCGGGTTTGCGAATCTCGACGCGCGGCAGCCGCGCGGTGCGTTCAAAGAGCGCGTCTGCGGAGATGCCGATACCCGGGCAGATCACTCCGCCAAGGTATTCGCCCTTCGCAGAGACGCAGTCGAACGTGGTGGCCGTGCCGAAATCGACGACCACACAGGGACCGCCGTACTTTTCGAAGGCCGCTACAGCGTTGACAATGCGGTCTGCCCCCACCTCCGCCGGATTGTCGTAGTGCACCGGCATTCCGGTCTTTATTCCGGGTTCGATGTAGAGAGGGCGCAAATTGAAATAGCGCTCGCATACTTGGCGCAGCACGGGATCGAGCGGCGGAACTACCGACGAGATCACGATGCCGTGAATGCCTTTCGACTCGAGCCCGGCCATGGAAAACAAGTTACGGAACAGCACTCCGTACTCATCCACGGTGCTGGTGCGGGAGGTGGCGACGCGCCAGTTGGCCACCAGCCGCTCGTAACGCGGAGTCTCGTCCGGCTCGCCGGCCGGGGGCCCCTCGGCGACGCCGGCGAAGACGCCCAGCACAGTATTCGTATTGCCGACGTCGATGACGAGAAGCATGTTCTTAGTCTGACCGTAGCGCCGCCGTCCCGGCGGCTGGCCGGCGCTACGGCTCCCTTACCGTTCCGCTTAATACGATCTGCATACCGCGGGCGGTTCGCACCTGCAAAAAGCCGCGAGCATCCAGGCCCTCGGTCGTTCCCTCAAAGGCTGAACCATTCTCTTCAATGCGCACGGCCTTGCCCTGCACCCAGGAGGAATTCTCGGCGAAACACCGCAGAATCGACTCCCGCGCATCCGAGTGCTCCAGCAACTCGCGATACTCGCGCTCGAGTGATTTTAGCAAAGCGGCCACCAACTCGACCCGCGACCATTCGCTTCCGGTCGCCAGACGCAGCGAGGTCGCTGGCAAATCCTTGGGGAAACTAGCCTGATTCACGTTGATGCCGACGCCCACCACGATGTAGCGGACGCGGGTGGCCTCGGCATTCATCTCGGTGAGAATTCCACAGACTTTCTTGCCTCCGATTAGAACGTCGTTGGGCCACTTCAGATCGGCAGTGACCCGCGAGTCGACCTGCTGAATGGCCGCGCGTACCGCGAGCCCTGCCGCCAGTGACAGTACCAGTACTTCCGACGGTGGCAGAGTGGGCCGCACGACTACCGAGCAATAAATTCCGGTCGAACGCGGCGACTGCCACGAGTTGGCTCCTCGACCGCGGCCTGCGAGTTGCTCTTCGGCAAGGAACACGCTGCCTTCCGGAGCGCCTTCCGCCGCGGCGGCCATCGCCGCCGTATTGGTCGAACCGATTTTGTAAAAATGATGAAGATGCGTATCGAAGATAGTGCCGCGTAGCAGCGGCCGCAAAATTTCCGGCAAGAGCAGGTCCGGAACCGAGCGCAGCCGATATCCGGTTGAGGGATGGCCCGCCACATCCACACCCAAACCGCGCAATTGCTGAATCAGACGCCACACGTCGGAGCGGTTGGAAGAGATTTCCTGGGCGATCTTGGTTCCGCTCACCACGACGGTGGCGTGCTCCATCAGCAAGTGCACGATGCGGCCGAGTCGCAGATCGGTGGGCTGGTGCGCTGCGGGCGTTTTGGCGCGCGAAGACTGCCTCCGGATTGTGCCGGTCTTGGGGATGCGGAGATTATGCGCGAATTGCGGCCAAACAACAATCGTTCCTTCAGGCCGGGACGACTCGCATGCTCAGATCCGCCGCCTGGGGCGAGTGCGTCAGCAGACCCACGGAGATGAAGTCGACGCCGGTCTCGGCATAGGCGCGAACATTCTCCAGGCGAATTCCGCCGGAGCATTCCACCGGGATGCGGCGGCCGTCCTTCTGCACCTCAGGCTGCGCGCAGCGCTCGACCGCGCGGCGCACATCCTCGACCGACATGTTGTCCAGCAGAATGGCTTCGCCGCCGTGAGCCAACGCCAGCTCGAGTTCCGCGAGCGTACGCACTTCCACTTCGATGATCTGCGAGCCGCGGCGGTTGCGCACGGCGCGCTCCAGAGCGGGCACAATGCCGCCCGCCAGGGCGATGTGATTATTTTTGATGAGCACGCCGTCGGAGAGATCGAGCCGGTGGTTCTGTCCGCCGCCGCAGCGCACAGCGTTCTTATCAATCACGCGCAGGCCGGGCGCGGTCTTGCGCGTATCGAGAACCCGCGCCTTCGTGCCCGACACAGCTTCCACGAACTTCCGGGTCAAGGTCGCGATCCCGCTCATGCGCTGCAGGAAATTGAGA
This sequence comes from Acidobacteriaceae bacterium, assembly GCA_003136335.1. The sequence goes on from PLEA01000161.1 coordinate 4,488, forward strand.
ATGACGCGTTCACAGGAAAGAACCACCCGCGCATTGTGGCGGATGACCGCAACGGACTGTCCCTTATGCAGGCGCACGCCATCGAAAATCTCAGGATGCGTGGTGACCTCGTAGTGAGCGGTGACGGCTCCGTCGAGCAGGGCATACACGTCGAGAATGCGGGCCACACACCCGATGCCGGCAAGAATGCAGTCCTGCTTGGAGACGATCGTCGCGGAAGCTCGCTGGTTGGGGTCGATGCAGGCATAGCTGGTAGCATCGCGCGTCGCCCGATCTTCGACCAGCGCGTTCTCCAGCATTGCGGTAAGGCGTCTTGAGTTCCTATCCATATACAGGTTGGTTACGAAAGCTGTGGGGACAGCCGACCTCCACTGTCCTCACATGGTTCACCCCAATTCCTTCAGCTTATTCTGCGTTTTCTCTTGCAGAACGAAAAGTTCCTGCCCGCGCCTGCGCAGGCCTTCCACTACTTTCTCCGGAGCCTTGGCGAGAAACTGCTGGTTTCCTAACTGCTTCTGATTGTTAGCTAACTCTTTTTCAATTTTCTCCAACTCCTTGGTAAGCCGGTCGCCCTCGGCGGCCGCATCGATTTGTCTCTCGTAGATTACGTGCACATCGAAGCGCGCAGTTCCGCGTGCACTCGGCCGGCTGGCCAGAGAGCCTTCAACAAATGCGATCTTCTCGACATTGCCCAACCGCTCGACCGCGCCATGATTCTGCTCGATCATCTTACGAATTCCGAGCTCTTGCGCAAACACTTCGATAGGTACCTTTACCTTGGGTTCGACTTTCAGTTCCGCCCGCAGGTTGCGCACGCTGACGATCAGATCCTGCAGGATCGCCATCTCAGTCTCGGCGGCAAGATTCAATTGCTTCTTATCCGCCTGCGGATATTCTGCCAGCGCGATTGACTTGTAAGGAGCCTTGCCTTCATAGATCGCCTGCCAGATTTCTTCCGTGATAAACGGCATAACCGGATGCAGCAAGCGCAGCGATGCATCGAACAAATTGACCAGGTTCGAGGAAGCCTTCAGCGCAACGCTCTTATCGGCGCCCTCTTCGAAAGTCAGTCGCGGTTTAATCAGTTCCAGGTACCAGTCGCAGAATTCTCCCCAGAAAAAATCGTAAATGCGATTGGCAGCTTCATGAAAGCGATAGGTAGCGAGCGCGTCATTCACGTCGGACACAGCGCGATTGAATCGCGAAAGAATCCAGCGGTCCTCAAGAGTAGAGGCTTGAAATCCAGCAACGCCCATGTGGAGACGGTCGCCCTCGGACATCCGGCCAGGCCGCAGGCCCGGCTCGATTCTGTCCACATTCATGAACATAAACCGTGCCGCATTCCAGATCTTATTGGCGAATGCCCGATACCCATCGGTACGGCTTTCGCTGAAAGCAATGTCCGTGCCCGGCGCGGCCATCGCCGCCAGCGTAAATCGCGTCGCGTCCGTGCCGAAGCGCTCGATAATCTCCAGCGGATCGATCACGTTGCCCTTGGTCTTCGACATCTTTTGCCGGTCAGCATCGCGCACCAGTGCGTGGATGTATACGTGTCGGAAGGGCACGCTGTCGTCCTGCTTGTCTGACCACCCGTTGGCCTTCTTGATCGCCGCATCCTGCTCGTGTCCCTGCATGAAGTGGCAGCCGAACATGATCATGCGCGCGACCCAGAAGAAGATGATGTCCGGCCCGGTGACGAGGTCGGTGGTCGGATAAAATTTCTTCAACGTGTCGGTCTGCTCCGGCCAGCCCATCGTCGCAAACGGCCAGAGCCCGGAGCTGAACCAGGTATCGAGCACATCCGTATCCTGCTCGATTTTCTGTGACCCGCACTTGGAACACACCGTGGGAGTCTCGCGGGCCACCGTGGTTTCCTTGCAATCGGCGCAGTGCCAGGCGGGAATGCGATGGCCCCACCA
>PLEA01000530.1:0-165 GCA_003136335.1 Acidobacteriaceae bacterium
CAGAGTCAAGAGAAATGGGGCGGGTGGCGTGAGCAATTTTGAACAGTCAAGGCGGCAGGTTGGGCACCCTGAGGGGTCACGATTCGTCGCAAGGTAAAACGTCCGCTACGCTGCTCGCGGTTTCGACTCAACTGGCAATCCAGCACTCTGCCATGCAGGGAATCC
>PLEA01000530.1:215-552 GCA_003136335.1 Acidobacteriaceae bacterium
TCTCCGGCGTCCATTCGCCTTTTCAATTCTTCGACTGTGATTCGCGGAGCGTCAGCCATAGAGAACCTCCCTAATGGACTTGAATAGTAGATGCAAGACGGCCGATTTAGGCTGTCGAAAGAAGAAGGTGGCGCAAGGCTCAACGATTCTAAACAGCTTTCTCCACCGGAAGCCCCGCTCCCATCCACCCCTGTTTGCCCTCAGGATAATGCGCTACGTTCGTGTAACCCATGGCCGCCAATTCACGGGCGGCGTATTCGCTGGCGTGTCAATGCAGGCTCGTGCAGTAGGTGATGATCTCAGCATCCTTGTTGGGCAACAACTGCGGCGCGAGTTC
>PLEA01000530.1:595-9229 GCA_003136335.1 Acidobacteriaceae bacterium
GGCACAAAGGGTTCTAGCAGTCGAGTTACTTAACTTGCCGTGTGAACAACCGTTCAAAAAGTAGATGTGGCGCAGCGGGTGGATGAGCTACTTTTCCTGTATACGAATATACGACTGCGCCACCAGAGGAACAAAGTTCCTTCATATCTGCCAAGAGATTACAACGGTGGGTACTTGGTGACTGCTCAGAATTGCTCAGGTTTCGGAATATAGGTGTCCACACTCCGTGAAGTGCTTCAGCGAAAGCAGCTTGTCGAGGAACACTTCGACGCCGTTTCAGGCCTAGAAGACTGGGCTCCCCGCTTCAACATCGCCCCAACCCAGCCGATCCCAGTCATCCGCCAGAATCCCAAGGAGCCCGTCCGTGAACTGTCGCTGCTCCGATGCGGACTCATTCCATCATGGTCGAGGGACTCGTCTGCCGCCGCCCAGATGATTAACGCGAGGTCGGAGACTGCGGGCACCAAGGAAAGCCAAGCAGCCGTATTGCTTTGAAGTCAATGACGGACAGTTGTTCGCCTTCGCAGGATTGTGGGATCGCTGGAAAGACCCGAATGGCAACTGGGTCAAACCCTGCTCGATTCTGACCACGATCCCAAATGCAGTGACCTCAGCCGTCCATGACCGAATGCCAGTTATCCTTGATCCAGACAGCTACGACCTGTGGCTCGACCCCGGAATGCAAAACGTCGCAGTCGTCTCCGATATGCTGAAACCCTACGATGCTCGGGCGATGCGGTGCTACTCGATCAGCACTCGGATCAACCACGTGGCGAATGACGACGCGGAATGTTCCGCAACCGTGGAACTTGCCCAGATTCAGAGTCGATTATTTTCGTAGATCCGTGCTCCGCGACCTTCGGAATAGGCGGTGTCGGCTCTCGACTTGTCCACAGCTTTGCCGCTTAATCCTTCATCGCTTCATGGCATTCAGTTCGGACAGCCGCCATTTTCTCTGGTACTGGCATACTGAATGTTTCGCCGGGGCGTGACGACATGGCTCGCAGGCATTGCTCAAATGCAGGCTTGTTAAAGAAAAACAAAATCATGGCGGGCTCATTGGAAACGTTCGCCCCGCCGATCCAGTTTCCATGGGGGATGAAAACCGTCGCTCCCGTTCCTGCGTCGTATTCACGTCCAGCCAACGTGACCGGCACCGCACCCTTGTGAACGAATATGACTTCATCTTCGTAGAGATGCTTGTGCGTCGGAATCCTGTTTCCCGGTGGCATCTCCTCTGTCCCAACAACCAGTGCGTCCGACCCAGTGGTGGTGGGATCGACTTTGAAGATAAGCGGCTTGTCACCAAGTAGCATCCAGCGGTCACCCTCGTCCGCCTGAAAGACCGTTGGGGTTGGTTGCTTTGGCACTGGCTTCGAATTCGTGGTTGGTGTTTGGGCCTTATTCGCGTTTGGTGCAACCGCAAGTGTGATCTGAGCAGATAGTGGCAAGGTCGCCAGAAATAGCAACGCTGCAAGATGAACATGATTCGCCATATACCCTCCGTTTCGTGATGTGAGATTCTATCCCCTCGCTCCCACCTGACACCCGTCGAACTCGCCCAGATTCAGGATCGACTCTTCTTGTAGCTGAGCTTTGAAGCTATAGCGACGGTGCGATAATACTCACTTGAATGGCCTCGGTGCCGCACATCGCGTCTCCTGACGCTATCCGACGAATCCAACGGGTGCAAACCGTCACAATCGCATGGATGAGTGTGGAGGCTGTGGTGTCCCTCTTCGCAGCTTGGCGGGCACGGAGTCCCGCACTGCTAGCCTTCGGTGGAGATAGCACCAACGCGCCGCAAGATATTCGGATTTCTGCAAGGCCGTCATGGCTCGGCCAAAGAGGACTTTGTCCGACTGATTACATTAGAGGCTGCTACTTGGGCATGCGAGAACCCCAGGAACACTGAGAGCAGCACTCCGTTGGTAACAGCCGATGCGATGGTTCGCTGAATTGTCATACTCCCTCCTCCATTGGCTTGCGGCGGCTCGAAACCGCGTGCCTATTCAAAACTCCGGATGCGACGAGTTTCCCCGCAGATTGCTAGGTCCACCACGCGGCTGTGGGTTGCTCACGAATGACGATGCTATTGAGGAAGCTTGCGGCCTTGGTCAGACCCTCTTCCGGCGAAAGCAAGCTGTCTTCGTGCTCAATAGAGAGCACGTAATCGTAGCCAAACATGCGTAAGATCGAGATAAACTCGCTCCACCACTCCGCGCCGTGACCGTATCCGCAGGTGCGGAAGATCCAGCTACGTTGGCGCTCTTCCGTGTAAGGCTTGGTATCGAGCACGCCGGTGCGCTGCAGGTTGATGGGATAGAGCTGCGTATCTTTGGCATGAACGTGAAAGATAGCGCCTTCGAGCACTCGCACAGCGGCAATGTGATCGATGCTTTGCCAGAAGAGATGGCTCGGATCGAAATTGCAACCCACATTGGCTCCGGCAATCGAACGCAGCCTGAGCATTGTCTCTGGGTTATAGACCACGAAACCGGGATGCATTTCAATGGCGATCTTCACGCCGTGGTCGGCCGCGAACTTGGCCTGTTCAATCCAATAGGGGGCGACCACTTCGCTCCACTGCCAGTCGAGGACCTTGAGGTAGTCGGGAGGCCAGGGACAGGTCACCCAGTTGGGAGCAGTGGCATGGGGCGAATCGCCAGGGCATCCGGAGAAGTCGACCATCACGGAAATCCCGAGCTTTTCGGCAAGCAGGATGGTTTTACGGCTCACATCTCGATCCTTCTTTGCGCGGTACTTGTCTGGATGCAGTGCGTTGCCATGACAACTCAAGGCGCTGATACCGACGCCGTGGTCGGCCAGCACCTTCTGAAACTCAGCGAGCGCAGCGCCATCTTCGAGCATAGAAAGTTTGCAGTGAGCGTCACCCGGATAGTTTCCCGTGGCGAGTTCGACGGCATTGATTCGGAGCGCGACGAGTTTCTTAAGAACGGTGGCCAGCGGAAGTTGCGACAGCAGGGGAGTAAAGACTCCAATGCGCATAAGGCTTTCTGTCTCCTCGAATCGAGCGGATCATTCTATCGCAGCTGCCTTATGTTACCTTTAATGCCTTTGGAGGAGATAACTTGCGCCACCTTCGAATCGCTCCATTCCTCTTTTTTCTTTCTTTGCTGATCCTTTCTTTGCTGATTCTGCCAGGCCCCACGTCCGCCCAGGACCAGCCTTCCGTGGATCCTTCGATTGCACCGCCGCCGCATGCTAAGGAAGTCCATCTCAAGCATGTTCTGGTGATCGGTCAAACCAAGGGATTTGAGCACGACTCGGTTTCGGATGGCATGGTTGCCATCTACAACATGGGTCACGACAGCGGTCTCTGGGATACCACGCTGCGCACCGATACCGAACTCCTCACGAAGAAGGACTTGGGTAGAAACGCGAAGAACCTGGGTTATTTCGACGCCCTGGTTTTTGTGAGCACGACCGGCGAGCTTGACCTGGACGACAGCCAGAAGCACGATATGATGTCTTTCATCAAGGACGATGGAAAGGGCTTCGTGGGTGTTCACGCCGCCCTCGACACCAATTACAAATGGCCGGAATACGGCGAGATGATCGGCGGCTGGTTCGACCAGCACCCATGGTCCACATTCAACGCGCCGATCGTCAATGAAGACCCGAGCTTCCCCGCGGTGCGCCACTTTCCCAAAGCTTTTGTTAAGTATGACGAGATCTATCAGCCCAAGGACTGGTCGCGCGCCAAGGTCAATGTCCTGCTCAGTCTCGACTCCACGAAACTCAATTATTCCAACAATCCGCGCATTCACAGAACAGATCATGATTTCGCCGTGGCCTGGGACAAGATTTACGGCAAAGGGCACGTTTTCTATTCGACCCTCGGCCACACTGAGGAGGCATGGAATGACCCCGACATCCGTAAGATGTATTTTGAGGCGATCAAGTGGGTGCTGGGCATGACGGAAGGAAGTACCGCTTCTCATCCGCGGCCGCAAATGCCGGGCGATGAACACTGAAGTGCGGAGGAATATTTTACGGGATGACTTCTCTTCGTTCGGCCTTGCATTGGAAAGTATTGTTGGCGGCTTCGTTGAGCGTGAGTCTCGCCTATACTGCGGCACAAACACTACCTCAAAGCGCTCAAGCTCAGAGCGCCGACGAACCAAGCAGCACAGTTGAGCCCAAATCGTACCCCGCAGCTCTGGTCCAAGGTGGAAGCGACCTCTTCCGGCGAGATTGCGCCTTTTGTCATGGCCGCGATGCTGGCGGCGGAGAGAGCGGCCCGGATCTCACGCGATCTAAGCTGGTGACCGAGGATGTGAATGGAGATAAGATAGGCGCCGTCGTGCGCAATGGGCGTCCCGATAAGGGCATGCCGCGCTTTGACCGTTCTGATCAACAGATTGCCAGCCTGGTGGCCTTTATCCAGACCCAACAGAATAATGCGCCCAAGAGGGTGGGTGGACGTAAGGGCGTGGACGTCGCTGATCTCCAAACCGGAAACGCCGAGGCCGGTAAGCAGTATTTCGACGGTGCAGGAGGATGCTCCACGTGTCACTCGCCAACCGGTGATCTTGCCGGGATCGCATCGCGTTACAAGGGCCTTGAGCTCGAGGAGCAGATGCTGTATCCCAAACACGCGAAATCCAGAGTCACGGTAACCCGCGCTTCTGGTCAAACGATTGCGGGCACCCTGGCGTACCTCGACGAGTTTACGGTTGGACTCATTGATCCTACGGGTTCGTATCGATCGTGGCGGACCGGCGATGTGCGGTACAAGATCGACGCGCCAGTAGATGCCCATGTTGAACTGTTCAGCAAATACACAGATGCCGACATTCACAACCTGATGGCGTATTTGCAAACTCTACGCTAGGCGCCGAGACTCTGTAACGCTTTCCGAGGTTGAGAGGTCTTTGATCGATATGAACGTTCTGAAGGCTGCATTTTGTCTTGCCATAATCGCACTCATCGCGATGGCACCTCCTGGTCCGATGCTGGCGCAAGAGGTGAATGAGCAAACGCTTCTGCGTCCGCCGGCCGACAGCTGGCCGGGCTATCACGGCGACTATTCCGGCAGGCGTCACAGTTCGCTCACTCAGATCACGCCGCAGAATGTGAAGAGTCTGGGCCTTGCCTGGGCCTTTCAGACAGACCAACTCGCGCAAATCAAGTCGTCGCCGCTGCTGGTGGACGGCATTTTGTACTTTACAGTTCCAGACAACATTTGGGCTGTCGATGCACGGTCCGGGCACCAGATCTGGCATTACACATACCCGCCGAACGAAGGTCTGCACATCGGGCATCGCGGCGTAGCTATGTACAAGGGATATCTTTTCTTTTTGTCTCCCGATGCGCACCTTGTATCTCTCAACGCCAAAGATGGAAGCGTGCGTTGGATAGTACAGGTTGCTGATGCCACCAAGGGTTATTGGACCACCATGGCACCTCTCGTCGTGGGGAGTCGCGTGCTCATTGGCGTTTCCGGGGATTTTGACAACTTGAGCGGCTACATCCGGTCGATTGATCCGGAGACGGGCGCAACGCAATGGCAATGGAATTCCACTCCTCCGGCTGGAACCCCGAACCAAACCACTGGAGGAATGACGTGGATGACGGGAACCTACGATCCCGATCTCAACCTCGTCTACTGGGGAACCGGCAACCCGACTCCCGTTCTGACGGGCGCGACGCGCCCGGGCGATAACCTCTACACCTGCAGTATCGTCGCGATCAACCCGGATACGGGCAAGCTGGTGTGGTCCTTCCAAGTCTCTCCGCACGATACGCATGATTGGGATGCCGTCGAGACTCCAGTGCTGGTCGATGGAGAGTTCCACGGCGAACCGAAGAAGATGCTGATGCAGACCTCGCGCAACGGCTACTTCTTTGTTCTCGACCGCATGAACGGGAAGAACCTTTTGACCGCTCCCTTCGGGCCGGTGGACTGGTCGCTTGGAGTCGATAAGCAGGGGCGTCCAATTCCAAATCCCGCCAAGGAACCAGCGCCCGATGGACGACTGATTGCCCCCGATGAAGGCGGTATGACCAATTACCGTTCTCCGAGTTTCGATACCAGAAACGGTTTGTTTATCGTGGACGCTCATCCCAGCTACAGCATCTACTTTGCCAAGCCAGCCGATGGAGTCTACGGATGGGCGGGCGCAGATTACGACGTTTGGGGCAAGGGGATAATCGAGGCCATCGATTATCAAACGGGCAAGATCCGTTGGAGCCATGAACTCGGGCCCGAAGGGTCGGGCGCTGGAGTTCTGACGACGGATTCAGGGCTCACCTTTACCGGCGACGCTATGGGTAACTTCCTGGCGTTGGATTCGAGCGACGGCAAGACGCTTTGGCACGCGGGTTCAGGCGCGCACATCCAGAGTTCTCCGATTACGTACGAACTCGACGGTCGCCAGTACTTGCTGACCAGTAGCGGCGGCGTACTGTTCGCTTGGGCACTTCCGCAACCCTAATGAATCCATTCAAAACTTGAGAACGCAGAGGTGGGCGACGAGCGAATTCTCCGAAACCAAGAAATTCGGTGACGGCAGAAAGTCGGAGATTGACACCCGTGAACTCTGGCCTAATCACGTTCGACTTGCTTTTGTGTGGGCTACGAATAACGCAGTGCGTCTTCACCCGCAGCAATCGACATCGCTGGCATTCCGAGTTTCAGCGGGTCTTCTTCGAGACACGAGCGACCAACTCGTCCAATCTCGAAAGCAAAAGCTTTTAGGATGGGAGACTGGTTCGACTTTCTGTAGCCGAGGACCAGATCGACAGTTGGCGTATCTCCCTTCAGAGGGCGACTCGTTACAGACGAAGGGAGAAAGTTCTGTGCGTAAGCAGGTAACAGCCCTGCGAGGAACCTTCTGTTGCCCGTCCCCGGCCTTTCCTGCCGCCAGCAAAAAAGGGCCAGCACACATTGCTGGCCCGCCTACCTCAGTTCTGCCGAAATCTATTTCGTGCAAGTCTCGCTGATCATCTTCACGTCGGTCACGCTCAAATTGCCGATCGCCTCTTTGCTTGACGCCTTTTCGACCTGTCCTTCTTTCTTCTCTTCAGCCTTCGTTTCAGGGCTGGCGGTTCCGGTGACAGTTACCTGATGCCCAATGTGCTGGTCAAGTTTAACGCTATCGCTTCGCAAGTCATAGCTCTTCCCGTCTGCTCCGGTTATAGTCACTTCGCCCGCCTGAGTACCTTTTTGCAAACACCCGGTCACCGTCATTGGTTGAGCCGCTGCTGTCGGCGTTAGCTGTGCTGGTGCCGCAACTGGCACGGTTTCTGGCTTGGCGGCATCTTGAGCGAGCGACACGGTCGACGCCAAAAGCGCAAAAGCAAACAAAACGAATATCAGCTTCTTCATATTGGAACTCCTTCGGCCAGAAGCTAGAAAGGTTATCTGTCAGTCTGAGGACCCCCGAAGCCGATGCGACGTCAGTATCTTCCGCGGTCCTCCATTACAAATTGAGAGGGTTTCTAATCTGGCCGATTGAGAGGTACTGGTGACTCGGCCTCGGACCTCGTCCCGACGATAAGGCGCTCAGCGTTGAGAGCAGGCGCGTCAGGGCTAATCTGCCAGCCAACGCGCCACCCGCTCCCGCGCTACAAGAAACATTGACAAGGTTATCTTGTCGAAAGAATGCCCGTCTGCTCACAATTGCACATTTCTGAGAATGCTGAGGCGGGGCGGTTTGGACTTTAGCGCTGAATCTCGATTGCGGTCACCCTTCTCCGCGATTTCATTCCGGGAGTTCGTAGACAAGTATTTTGTCCCGAACTTCTTCCCCACACTAAAACTCTCGACGCAGCAACGTTATCGCCGCACACTCGAAACGCACCTTTTACCTGCTTTTGGAGACTCTCGCCTTTGCGACATCGGGACGTTAGATCTGCAGCAGTTCGTGCTGCAGAAAATGGCCGGTGGTCTGGGTTGGGAATGCGCCGACCACTACCGCAACCTGATGTCGAAGATCTTCGTAACCGCCAAGAAATGGGGATTCTTTGCCGCAGACAATCCCGCAACCGGGGTCGATCTTCCGGAAAAGAAAGCCGTCCGGGAAAAGCACCTGCTTTTGCCGGAGCAAATCCCCACGCTATTGGCAGCGCTCGAAGAGCCCGCCCGCACCATGGTTCTAGTCGGAGTGCTGACCGGGCTGAGAGTTGGCGAGATTTTGGGACTGCGCTGGAGGGATGTGGATTTCCGCTCTGGCGAGATTCGAGTCGAGCAGGCCTGCTACCGGGGTCTGATCGGCACGCCAAAAACCAAGAACAGCCGCCGTACCCTTCCCATGCCGGAGTTTCTCAAAGACGCCTTAAAGCGTCTGAGCGAGAAATCGGCTCCGGGAGAGCATCTGGTTTTTCAGACCCGCAATGGCACCCCGTTCAGCGATACCAACCTGCTCCATCAGCATTTGAAGCCGGTAGGACGCAAACTCGGGATGCCCTGGCTCAACTGGCACACTTTGCGCCGAACTCACGCCACGCTATTGCAGCACGCGGGAGGAACGCTCAAAGAGACGCAAGCACAGTTGGGCCATTCGAAGATGTCCACGACCCTCGAACTTTACACAATCTCGATTCCGCAAGCGCAACGCAAGGCAGTCGAAAATCTTTCGGATTTGGTGACCAATGGTGACGAGTTGG
>PLEA01000079.1 GCA_003136335.1 Acidobacteriaceae bacterium
CGCAGTTCTTCTTCGGGCACGGGTTCGGCCTTGAGCTTGCGAAATTCGCTGACCACGGATTGCACGACCTTGGAAGCCGACGCAAGAGATGTGCCGGCGTACACCGCGAGGCATCCCGTGTCGCGATAGGGGTTCAAATCGCTGTAGATGGAGTAGGCCAAGCCCTGGCGTTCGCGGATGTTCTGGAAAAGACGGGAACTCATGCCGCCGCCGAGCAAGGTGTTGAGAACGTAGCCGGCATGCCGCTTCTCGTGCGCGATAGGATACGCGGGCACCCCGAGACACAACTGCACCTGCTCCAACGCCTTCTTGTTGCGCAGGATGATGCGCGAAACAATTTTAGGCGCGGACGAATGAAAGCCGTTTCTTCCGTTTTTCAACGGCTTCATGTGTTCAAAGTGTCCCGTGACCAGTTCGACGAATTTGTCATGATCGAGATTGCCGGCCGCGGACACGATGATGTTGCCGGGCGCGAAGCGGTGAGCGTAAGCGTCCACCACCGATGGGCGCTCGAAGCGCTTCACGGTTTCTTTCGTACCCAGGATCGGCTTGCCCAGCGGATGATCTTTCCAGAAATTCTGCGTAAAGATTTCGTGGACCAGATAATCGGGATTATCTTCGTCCATTTTGATCTCTTCCATGATCACGCCGCGCTCGCGGGCAATGTCGGCGGTATCAAAGACGGGATTCAGAACCAGATCGCTCAGAATGTCGAGCGCGGTGGGNNCGGTGCTTGGTCCCTTTGAAGACCATGTGCTCGATGAAATGCGAGATGCCGTTCCATTCGGCGTCTTCGTCGCGCGAACCGGTCTGCAACCAGACGCCGATGGAGGCGGAGCGGATGTGCTGCATCTGCTCGGTGATAACGGTCAAACCGTTGGGCAGCTTTTGACGACGAATGTTGCGGACTTCTTTGGTCATGGATTTCTGCATGGAGTACTACTTAGTAACCCCAAAGGCGGCTGTGAAACGACCTATTACTATTCTGACATAGGGGCAGTCGGTGTGCGAGAATAGTTTAGTGATTTAGAATCAGTAGGTTATGTCAATTTTTGGGATTGGGGCCGAGGTGAATATTCAGGGCTTGGAAGTTTGTAGGGAAGCCGACAACCGGTCCTCAAATTGAAGCGATGAAGGATCGATCGCAAATCTCGCTGCTGGGGCTGGATCGGGCGGAACTGACTTTGTTAGTCGACAGCTTGGGAGAACCCTCATATCGCGCGAAGCAACTCGCGGAAGCGGTGTACCGGCAGCGAGTGGAATCGATCGAAAAGATCTCGACTCTCTCGCAGCAACTGCGACGGCAACTGGCGGCAAAGGGTATTTCGCTCGGTCTGCCCCGGATCGAAAACCGTTTCCTGTCGCAGGATGGCACGGTTCGATATCTGATTGCGTTCTCTGACGGCCAAAGCGTCGAAACGGTGTGGATGCCCGAAGGCGATGGCGGGGAGGCTGGAGACGGAAGCGAGGCCGGAGAGTTGGCGGAACGGTTCGCGGAGAGTTCCCTGAATACCTCAGGAGCTCAAGGCCTTTCAGAAAATGAGCCCGGCGCATCGCTGAAGCGCTGCGCCACCCAAAAGCATAAACAACTTCAGGGACAAAATCAGGGCCGTTCTACGATTTGCATTTCCAGCCAGGTGGGGTGCGCCGTGGATTGCCAGTTCTGTCTGACGGCGCTGCTCGGGATGAAACGCAATCTGACCGCGGGCGAAATAGTCGGTCAGGTTTGCGCGGTGCTCAAAGAACAGAAAGCTTCCCCGCCCGAGGATCGCATCAACCTGGTTTTCATGGGCATGGGCGAGCCGTTCCTGAACTACGAAAATTTCGTGAAGGCGGCGCGTCTGCTGGTGGAGGAGGTCGGCATTGCGGAGCGGCGGATGACGGTATCGACGGCAGGAATCGTGCCGCGCATTCATGACTTTGGCGGGGAAACGATACGGCCGAAGCTGGCCATTTCCTTGAACGCTTCGAACGATGCGCTGCGCACACGGCTGATGCCGCTGAACAAGAAATGGAATCTGGAAATGCTGATGGCGGCAGCGAGGGCCTACCCTTTGCGTACCCGGGAGTGGATTACGTTCGAGTACGTGCTGCTCGGGGATGTGAACGACGGTCCGGAGAATGCGAAAGAAGTGGCGGAGTTGCTGCGCGGGATGCGCTGCAAAGTGAATCTGATCGCTCTGAACCCTGGACCGGGAATCGACTTTACCACCCCCGGAGCGGAGAGGGTCGCCGCCTTCCAAAAGATTCTAAGGGAAGCGGGTATTCCGGCGTTTGTGCGGCGTCCGCGCGGGCGGGACATTTACGCCGCGTGCGGGCAACTCAAACGTACGGTCGAGATTGCCAGCGCACCGGTAGGGTAGATTCCTTGGTCCGGGCCGGAGCCGACTGGGTGATTGGGAGTGCGACGCGAATTCGCATCGCGCCATCGCCCCGGAGTTCCCGCAGGATTTGACCGCCATGCTCCTGCAGGATCCCCTGACAAGCGGAGAGGCCTGACGCCTCTTCGGAATCTAGGGAGGATGCGTGGGGACCGGTCGATGCGCTGCCCGCTACCCACTCGATGCTGATTTGAAGAACCGAAGTGTCCCCCTGTCGTTCGCTGCCGACAGTCAGTCCTTGGCCGCTGTGCTCGCTGAGCACGTGAAGACAGTTCGCCACGAGCTGCAGGCAGACCTGCAGCAGCTGATTGGAATCCCCCAAGACCTTGGGCAGGGCGGGATCGAATTGCGTGCGCACTTCGATGTCGAGCGCCTCCCACTGGGGTTGGGTCAACTTCAGTGCAGTTCGCGCCAGAGTGTTGAGGTCGAGCGGACTCTTGGGTGCTGGTGATTGCCGGGCAAAGCTGATCAGACTGGCGACCAGCGACTTAGTGCGGCGAACATACAGGGTGATCTTGGCGGCGAGTGGCCGCTGCTCCGCCGTAAGCGGCGTGCTGAGGAGCATTTCCGAATAACCGAGCATGGCGGTGATGGGGTTGTTGAGTTCGTGCGCCGCGCCGCCGACCAACTGACCAATCGAAGCCAGTTT
>PLEA01000700.1 GCA_003136335.1 Acidobacteriaceae bacterium
ATCAGATCCTGCACGCCGCTGACTTTTGCGCTGAGAATGATCTGATCGGCGCGCAGTCCGCATCTTTCCGCGAGTTCGGCGGAATTCAGCGCGCTCACGACCATCGCTTCCATGGTGACTTCGCGCGCGTCTTTCGGTTCGGCGAGGCGCGAGTTCTCGTCCATCATGCGAGTGAGCAGGGCTTGATCGAGCGAGCCCCAGTTCACGCCAATGCGAACCGCCTTCTGATTCTCGACTGCGACCTCAATCATGGTGCGGAAGTTGGAATCGTCCTTGCGCCCGATGCCCACGTTGCCGGGATTGATGCGGTACTTGGCCAAATCGCGCGCGCACTCGGGATACTTGGTCAGTAGAAGATGTCCGTTGTAGTGGAAGTCGCCGATGATGGGCACGCGGATGCCCTGCCTGTCGAGTTGCTCGACGATATGCGGACCGGCCGCGGCCGCCTCGTCGTTGTTCACGGTGACGCGCACCAGTTCCGACCCGGCGCGGGCCAGCGCTGCTACTTGTTGCACAGTCGAGGGGATGTCCGCCGTGTCCGTGTTGGTCATGGACTGCACCACAATCGGTGCTTCGGAGCCGACTCGCACACCCCCGACGACGGCGGTGACGGTCTTTCTGCGTTGAATATTGGCCATATGGGAACTTCTATTTTATCACGGGGAAACAGTGCGACTGCATACCCTTGCTCCTGACCGAAGAGTTCACTGTGCGGGCAGATTACGGATTTCGTAACAAAGCAGGATGAGGCGAGTGTCCGCACGCGAGTAGGCAGAGTCAGGATGCCCCGCGAACTATTGTTACAGCAGGGCTTACCTTGACCGGATCGCTGCCGTGGGTTCGAGAGTCGGAATTTGTAACGGATTGCTCTGTCTTAAGTGTCTGTGAAATTATTGGATCTACCATTCCAATCAGCTGTGAGAATGACCGGTCCCACCTCTGGCCGAATGACTGGGCTGCAACGCGCCGCTCCGATTCCTCGCTAAAGTTTGTTCGAAATGGAGGTATTTCCTATGAGTCCCAATCACCGCATCAAGGCAACGCCTACCGGGAAGAAATCCGTCAACATCAACCGCGACCGTGCTGCCGCGCCCGCATGGCCCAGTTACAAAGGCACCGCTCAGGTCGTAGGCACCAGTCCCAGCGGCCGCGTGACCGTATATGTGGATCCTACGCTCGGCCAGCCGGGACTGCAGAATGCCCAGGATCTGCTCAACGATGCCGATCGCGTCGTGAGCGCCAACGATGCGATCTTCGGCACTACCGGAGGTCCGGTCAGCGTAGTTGTATTCGCCCTGGGGAACGCTACCGACGGCACTGGCGGGGCTGNNGTGACCGACGGCACCGGCGGAGCTGACCACATGGGCTGCGATTACACCACCGGCGCAGCCATCGAGGTCGACGCTTCGTTCAGCAACTCGGCCCGCGTCTCCGCGCTGTTTGAGGCCGAGTTGAGCGAGTGCTCGATGAACGGGAACCTCTGCGGCCTGAGCACCGGAGAAGCCTTGTCTCGTTGGTGCGCAGCGATCATCAGCAACAACGCGTTGTCGGACTTTGCCACCGCTCCGCAGTGGGCGCAGGATGGCAAGCCAGACTTCGTCGACAAGACGGACCCGACCGACCAGAACGCGGACAGCACCGGGTGCGGAATGGCATTTCTCTCGTGGCTGATGAGCCTGAGCTATAGCCTGGACAAGATTGCGCCGGCAATGGTGGCGTTAGGCGATGCCGGAACGCTCGCCCAGCTTTACGCCAACCTTACTCCAGACACGACTGCGAACGCGTGGCCAAAATTCCAGAGCGCGATCCAGGCCCTGCCGAATGGGGTAACCAGCGACAATCCCTTTGGCGCGGCTCAACCCGCGCAAACAGCGAGTGCGCGTGCCGCCAAGCCCCCTGCAGGAGCGGCGAAGGCAGCCGCTCCCACGGCGATTTGCCAGCCTAAGTCCAAACGATTGCTGCCGCCAAACAAGGTGCTAGACGGTTCCGCAAAGACGGCATAAACGACAAAGCCGACGGTTGAGTATCAGCCGTCGGCTTGCTTGAATCTCAAACGCGCGAAAAACTTTTCCTACGGCAGGCGGTCGGCCAGTCCTGGGATCGTCTTCATCAAATCGTTGTAGATCACCATCACCGCGAACAGCACGAGGAATACGAAAGCGGCCTGGTAGACGCGCTCCTTGATGTTCATGCTGATGTCGCGGCGCATCAGGCCCTCGATCAGGAGGAACAGGATTACGCCGCCATCGAGGATGGGAATCGGAAGCAAGTTGAAGATGCCAAGATTCAGGCTGATGGCAGCGGTTAAGCCCATCAGCGGAGTCCAGCCCTTGCGGCGGGCCGCTTCCCCCGCGGCCTGGCCGATGCGGATCGGGCCTTCAATCGAGCGCATCGAAATCTTGCGCTGCGCCATTTTCTTGACGAGTTCAAGGATCAGCAGTGCGTTTTGCCGGTTCTCATGCAGCGATAGATTCAAGGCTGCCGCGAAAGGCAGGGTCTTCACCTTCATTTGCATGCTGCCGATGCCGATGCGATACCACTTATCATTAAGAACAGGCTGAACTGTGAATGTTTTCTGCTCGCCCTTGCGCAGCACAGTAATCGCGATCGGCTTATCTTTCGTGATTTTCAGACTCTCGATCATTGCCGCCAGCGCGGGCACCGGCTTGTCGTCCACTCTTAGGATCTGGTCACCTTCCTTCAATCCCGCCTTTTCGGCCGGCATTCCCTCGACTAGGTCCACAATGGTAACGATGCCTTCTTGCGGCGCCCAGCCCGCATATCCGATTTGATCGACACCCGTGGCCTCGGGCGTTACGGTTTTTTCAAGCGTCCGCCCGTTGCGCTCCACGGTGACATCGAGAGGTTGCCCCGGGCTCAGCGCTTCCTTCAGTGCGACCTGCTCCCAGGTGGGATTCTCCACATCATCGATGCGCGTAATGCGGTCGCCGATCTGAAACCCGACCTTGGCCGCCGCTGTGTCCTTCAGCACCCATCCGATCACCGGCGGCTCGTCGTACACGGCTGGATATTCGTAGTGCACCATGTAGACGGTGGTGAGCAAAATGATCGCCAGGAGGATATTCATCGTCGGCCCGGCAATTGCAATCAGGAAGCGGTGCCAGCGGGGGTGATTCATGAACTCCCGCGGATCGTCGGAGCGCTCGTCCATGGGGTTCTCGCCGCTCATCTTGACGTAGCCGCCGAGCGGGATGGCGTTGATGCGATAGTCGGTGTCGCCTTTACGGAAGCCGACAAGCCGCTTGCCGAATCCGATGGCGAATTGTTCCACCCGCACGCCCAGCCACTTGGCCACGGCATAGTGGCCGAACTCGTGGATCAGGATCATGAAGCCCAGGACGGCAACCACCGCTACGAGTGAGGTCAAAAAATCAGACATAATCGAGATACGCGCTCCCCAACTGTTTAGATTCCAAAACTATGCGAAAGATGTTGCCCGGGGCCGGTCAATTTTCCCTTTGTCCGCCACCCGCTGTTGAGCATATCGGCGGGCTTCGGCGTCTACTTCAAGTACTTTTGCGATCGATTCCAGCTTCCCGGAACTTGTTGCATCCAAAACCTCTTCGATAATCCTGGGAATGTCGTCGAAGTGGATACTGCCCTCCAGGAATGCGGCTACTGCGACTTCGTCCGCAGCATTCAGCGCTACCGTTTTTGCGCCACCGGCCTCCGCTGCCTCATAGGCGAGACGGAGACAGGGGAATTTTTTCAGGTCCGGAGGGCTGAAGTCCAGATGACGCAAGTTACCCACAGGAAACCTCATATCCGATTGAATTCGCTCGGGATATGTTAGGGCGTAAAGAATCGGCAAGCGCATGTCGGTCACGGAGAATTGAGCCAGTATGCTGCCATCCACAAACTCCACCATGGAATGGATTGTGGACTGGGGATGGACAATTACTTCCACTTTTACCGGCGGCAGGTGAAACAGTCTGCAAGCTTCGATTACCTCGAACCCTTTGTTCATCAGGGTTGCGGAGTCGACGGTGATACGACGCCCCATCTTCCAGGTAGGATGGTTCAGCGCCTGCTCGACGGTGATCGAGGCAAACTCCGAGTGTGGTGTGTTAAGGAACGGCCCTCCCGAAGCGGTCAGCCAGATGCGCTCTACTTCCTCCATGCGCCCGCCGCGCAGGCATTGATGGACGGCGTTGTGCTCGCTGTCGATGGGAAGCAGGGGTTTGCCTTGCCGGAGCGCCTCGGCGGTGATCAACTCTCCCGCGGAGACAAGGCACTCCTTGTTGGCGAGCCCCAGGACTTTGCCCGCGCGCACCGCTTCGTACGTCGCTTCCAGCCCAGCTACTCCGACGATAGCGCTGACCACGAAGTCCACTTCCGGATGCGTCGCGACTCGGACGGTCCCGGCCGCGCCGTGCACCACTTCGATCCCGCGCAGTCCCACATTTTGCAAACGAGACCGCAGAGTGTCCGCATCGGCCTCGGCGGCCAGCGAAATCACTCGCGGCCGCCAGCGCGAGGCTTGCTCAAATGCGGCATCGAGATTTGACCCAACGGCCAGCGTCACAATCTGAAAGCGCTCAGGGTACGACTCGGCAACGCTCAGCGTGCTGCGGCCAATCGAGCCCGTTGACCCCAGGATGGCAATTCGTTTCATGGTGAACACAAGCTGTCACAACCAAGCTGGCACAGAACTCTTATTTTACGCGCTTCGACCTGCATTTGTGGGAAGGAGAGGGAGAAGGTTACTGCATCACGCGCCAAGCCATAGAGAACCATAATACCGGGGCGGCAAAAAGCAGAGCGTCGATGCGGTCGAACATGCCGCCATGGCCGGGAAGAATGGCGCCAGAGTCCTTTACTCCTGCGCCGCGCTTGATCAGCGACTCCACCAGATCGCCAAGTTGCGCGGCGACATTCAACGCGACTGTGAGCAGGATGACGGGTCCCATCGCCGGCTGCTCCAGGCCGAACAGGCCGTCGCGCCGCTCGATCAGACCCACGCGCAGCAGCGCCGAGCTTAAAGGCAGAGCATAGTGAAACAGTAACCATCCCACGCCCACGCTCGCCACGAGCGATGCCGCCGCGCCCTCCCAGGTTTTCTTCGGGCTGATGCGCGGCGACATTAAATGCCGTCCCATCGACTTGCCCACGAAGTACGCGAAGATGTCTCCCGCCCAAACCACCAGCAGCAAATACAGCAGGTAAAACGCGCCTGCCCACTGCTGGCGAAGTTGCACCAGCATCCCCATAGGCAGGGCGATATAAGTGAACGCGAACACGGAGGCCGCCGCTGCCGGATATCCGCTGCGCAGTTCTTGCCGCCGCATCAATATACTGAGCGCGAGAAACGGCGCTATCGCCGCTGAAAATCCCAGGCAGTACACAAAGATCGCCGTCGACAGCAGCGGCTTGTCGTTTCCCACGTTGAACGCGAGCAGGAGAAAAAATATTCCGACGAAAATATAAGTTGGCAGGCACAGCGGTTGCACGCCGTAAGATTCGGTCAATTTCAGGAATTCATGAATCGTGAGCAACGTGACAATGGCCGCGACTACTGCCACGACCGGAACAGGCGCCCGCAAGATCAGCGCCAGCACAATCGGAATCAGGACGACGGCGGTCGCGATGCGTTTGAGCAAGGGGAGTTGGTTTGAACTGTAATAGCCGCGCGCTTACGATCTTTGCACGAACTCAAGAATTTAACCACAGAGAGCACAGAGAATCACAGAGGACCGCTTTTCTCTGTCTATCTCTGTGTCCTCGGTGGTTAAGATTTTGTTCCAGCGGCCAAAGGGGTTTGCCGCTGCGCGTGTCCGTCGTCGTGGTTTAGACCGCCGTAGCGGCGCTCGCGCTTCTGGTATTCCGCAATGCCTTCGAGCAGGTGCACACCGCGGAAATCCGGCCATAGCGTCGGGGTCACATAAATTTCGGCATACGCCAGTTGCCACAGCAGAAAATTACTCAACCTCATCTCTCCGGAGGTCCGTACTACCAGGTCAGGGTCGGGAAGATGCCGTGTATACAGATGCCGGGCCACCGTATCCTCGTCGATCTGCAGGTGATCGAACCCGCCGTTCTGCGCAGCCGCGTTTACGATCGAACGAAAGGCGTCTACCAGTTCGCTGCGCGCGCTGTAGTTCAGGGCCAGCGTGAGCACCATGCCCGAGTTCCGCGCCGTGGACTCGCGCGCCCAGGCCATCCGCTCCCGTACGTCGTCCGGCAGTTCGTGCTGCCGCCCGATATATTCCAGTCGAATATTGTTCTTGTTTAGCGTGGGAACTTCCGCCTTCAAATAGCGGCTCAACAAGCCCATCAGAAAGCCCACTTCACTCTGGGGACGCTTCTTCCAGTTCTCTTCGGAAAATGCATAGAGGGTGAGCGCAGGAATTCCGATGCGCGCAGCGGTTTCCACCGTCGAACGCACCGCCGCCACCCCGGCACGGTGTCCGGCCACGCGCGGCAGGTGGCGCCGCTTGGCCCAGCGCCCATTGCCGTCCATGATGATCGCGATGTGTTTAGGGAGCCGTCCCGGATCTAGATGCCGGTAAGCCTCGGTTTCCTTGCGGTCGAGTCCCGTGGGTACTTTGTCGTGCAAAGTGATCCCTCGACATGAGGCTAACACAGGGGAGAAGGGCTGGCAATGCAGGGGAAGCTCGATGCCGCCGGCGCAGCGGTTTCATCATTTCACCACGGGAGAACTTCCGTCCGCCGGCTTGGTTTCGTCAGCGTGAATCTTGTCGTCATCTTCCGCATAGAAAGAACGGTGTTGGGCGTCCAGATTCTTCGGGGTCATGGTGAGGACGAAGCTGTCGTCCTTTCCCTTGAAGCTTACGGTGTAGTCTCCGCGGTCGGGATTGACCATGCGTTTGGTGAACGATCCCGAATGCACGAGTTCCGCCAGCGATGTAGCGAAGTGCCCGTATTGCTTGTTGAACCGTCGCTGGGCTCGCAGTACGACTCGCATATAGGCCAAGGCGGCAGCTTCGGAATCGGAACGGGCTGGGTCGCCGGCGAACTTGGGTTGGTAGGTCTGAGGCGAAGATTGTGCCGGAGGAGGCGGGGCGGGCGAATCTTGCTGTGCGAACGTTAGCGGAACGAACGTGGCGCCCGCGGCGATTAAGAATGCGCTAAGAATGATCGACATGTACGACGGTCTCTGCATGCGAGGGCGTCCAAGGGATGATGCAAGTCGTTGGCGGGAAAAGGGCAGAAATGGCCAAGGGTTAGCGCGAAGATTCAGTGCCAAAGTAAGATTCAAGCTCATTTTTCCATGTTACTCCCGTAATTTCACTTCAGTCATGTTCTCTTTGCATCCTGCCGATTTATTACTATGCTGGATTAACGAATCTAACCCTACAGGGATAACCATGAAAGCAGCCGTAGCCAGAAAACCAGTAATCCGAATCGCGGTGGTGGAGAGCGACCCGTTGCGTTTTGTTGGGTTCCGCGCATTGTTCGATTCTGAGCCCGAGTTCGAACTCATCTCGGCCGGACTGCCGGAGATCAGCACGCTGCCAGCCATTGATCTCATCCTACTTGGCAACCGTAATGGACAAAACCTGTTTGACGTGATGGCCAGTCTGAAGGCCACACGGCCGGACTTACGGATTATCGTGACCGGTTCCGGAATTGACGACGAAACCATTCTGAAAGCGATTGCGTCCGGGGCCAAAGGGTATGTCGACGAGGCTGCTGCACCCGCGGAGTTCGCGCAGGCGATTCGCATCGTGAATCAGGGATCGGTTTGGGCTCCGCGCAAGGTTTTGTCCATGTTCATTGAGCGCGTGTCCTCGGCTCCGGGCCGCATTTTTCCTGCGGGCCGCGTCACCTTCACCGACCGCGAGAAAGAAGTGCTGGAGATGCTGGTGGCCGGCCGCTCCAACAAAGAGATTGGCGCTCAGTTGGGGATCGAGGAGCGCACGGTGAAAGCGCACGTGGCAAAATTGATGCGCAAAGTCGGGGTGCAGAACCGTATCGCATTGTCGGTGCATGCCATTACGCATTCAATGGTTACGGCGAAATAAGAGAGTTCTTAGCTTCTGGCTTCTAGCCGGGAAACAGCGGGCAGAACCTTTGCTTTCGGCGGAGCGGTGCTAAGCCGCGAACGGGGTTACCTAGGGACACTTCCCTTCGTAATCTTGTGGGGTTTGAGTGCGTGCCGCATACTTGCCCCACCTACCACAGAACCTGGGAGACGGGGTTGAGAATGGCGATTAGGGTCACCATTTTCAGCCCCGCATTTTTTGCTCCCTCCCATCCCTCTTTCCTCTTTAGCTGAACCGGCTGACTCCCCTTGCCCAAGTGCGTGAGCCAGACTTCATTTACAATCAAATAACCAGTTCTCAGTGAAGTTTTTGTGGTGAGGAATGATGAAAAGCCTTGTTCTGCTGACCCTATTTGCGTCGCTTTGTACCTTTGCGCTTGCAGCGGATGATCAGGCGAAAGAATCGAAGGCCACCGATCGTGTGCAAGCGGCCGCGGACGTGCTGAATCAAATCCAGGGGGCGCCCGACTCCGGCATTCCGCGGGAAATTCTGAGCAAAGCGGAGTGCGTGGCGGTG
>PLEA01000190.1 GCA_003136335.1 Acidobacteriaceae bacterium
GTAACCTGTAACCTCCGCAAGTGAAGGCGACTTCATTGCAAGCGGACGCTGGACAGCTCATTCTTGCTCTACGATAGGGGTATTCCCCTTCCCCCTCCAATCTCTGGAATCATCGAGTTGGCAAGGTAATAATATACTTGCGGAATCAGGCGATTCGGGGGAGAATAGCCTACACCCTGCCATCGAAGCGCTTGCCTGCGGATACTCAAGGGCTAGCCGCGAAAGGAAGTTGCTCGTGATCATGGAGCCGGAACCATACAAAGCATTTTGCGATGACTCCAGCGGAGCGAAGTCGGGCAGGATTCTCCTACTCTCTGCCCTTCTCCATACGGTCCCGGCTTGGTCTCGGTTCACTGAGGACTGGGAAAAGGCCCTACGCGAAAGACCGAGCATCCGGCACTTTCACATGAGAAAAGCGAGAGCGTTTGAAGGGGAATTTGAGGGATGGAAAGAAATAGATCGCGATTTGAAAATCATTGCTCTCACCGAAGTTATTCTCAGGCACCGCCCTCACGTCGTTTCTGTTTGGCTCAGCACCGAGAGCCAANNCGGCAGGTTGCACCCTCCGATTTACGCCATGCCTTCTCGCTAGCGTTCCAAGCCATCATCCAGACGGTAGCCGAATATCAGTTGTATAAGGGCATCAGCGTGCCCGCCGATTTTGTGTTCGATAACGAAGGCGATATCGGCAACGAAGCCCTGCTTTGGTATCCCGCTATCAAGGCGAACGTGCCGCCCGAGGTGCGGGCGCTGATGGGCGCGACTCCGGTATTCCGCGATGATGAAGAAGTGCTGCCTTTGCAGGCAGCGGACTTAGTTGCGTGGCATAAGCGCAGAAGAAAAGAAATTCCAGGCTTGGATGCCGAGATCGCCGCCAGCCAACGGGTTGACGAACTCGACGGCGGAGAACGCGAAATCCCGAACGATGCACTCGTTGAAATGGCGGCCAAAATGTCCAAGGTTCCGAATGTCGATCTCTTCCGCGAAGGGCCAAGCATATATAAGAAGCTCAAGTTCGCCATTAAACATGGGAGGTCGGAATTCTAATGACCACGAGATCGCGGTCGGAATTTGAGAACTTCGACCGTACTATGCGTGATCTCATGAGCGTTCCTCACAGCGAGATAAAAGCCGCTCTCGACGCGGAAAAAGTGGCGAAGAAAGGAAAGAAAAAGCGGAAGGCTAAGAAATCTTCCGCTTCGGACCGCGCTGTAAACGACGGGGATTAGAACGGCTCCGGCGTTTGCAGGGCCGCGTCCTCAGTCTTGCCAGTCAATTCGGCATAGGTAAGCCGTTTGTTAGCGAACTGAGGCAGGGCCAATGCAAACCTTTCTGCGGGAGTGATTGGAGTGCCGTCTTCGTGTTTGCGGTTGTTGTAACGGAAAACTTGCTCATCGACATAACGCTCAAGATGAAAAGGCTCTACAGCAACGTAGGTTCCCTTCAGGCCGCGCTTCAGCAGCGACCAGAAGTTCTCCATGCCATTCACATGGACGCAACCTTTGACGTAGCTCTCGGTCTTGTTCACCATGTCATGCACGAAACGCCATTGCATCCCCTGTTCGTAAGCAACAGCGGTATCGGTGTAGACCTTGGTTCCGTACTTCACATTCTTAAGAATTTCAGCTTGCAAAACTTCGCGGGTCACGTTCGGCATAACCTTTGCGCGAACCTGTCGCGCAGTGCGGTCAAGGATTCCTTGCACGACGGTCTTACCGAATGCGCCGCCCCTTGCTTCGTAGCGGACTTTTTTGTCCAAGTGCATGTTCTTTTTCTGTCCGCCAATGAAAGTCTCGTCTACTTCGACTTCGTTCTCGCCGCCGCCGATCTTCGGGTTAGTTCCGAAGCGCTTGCGATTCAGGGACAGGCCAAAGCGAATCCGATGCATCATGAACCATGCCGACTTTTGGGTGACTCCGATAGAGCTAGCAATCTCGTAAGAGCTAATGCCGTTCTTGCAATTCGACAGCAGCCACACAGCAGTCAGCCACTTATCAGCGGGGATCGGCGAATCCTCCATTACAGTCCCAACCTTCGCGGAGAACTGGCGCTTGGGATGCACGCTCTTGCACTGCCATTTGCCCTGATTCTTGAGGAATCGCGCATCAGTTCGACCGCAAGTAGGGCAAGTTACAACGCCATCCGGCCAGCGCAAACGGATCATGTAGGCCAGAACGTTCTCGGGATTGGCGAAAAACTTGATTGCCTCTTGCAAGGTCTTTGGTTGCTTGTGGTTGCTGTCCATGTAAGGAAGATAGCAAAATGCACTTGATTTGTCAAGTATATTATTGCCGTTGGCAAGATGTGCTCCGCAAAATCCGGATGTCAAAGAACTTTAGATACTAAAATCCGTGAAGCAAAGGACTTAGAGGCGCAGCGAATTGGCTTATGCCAACCGTCACGGCCTCGATCATCATTGCGCAAGTGATGCGCTGTGCACAAGGTTAGATGTCGCAGTGTTGTGGAAATTTTGAGGGCGCGGGCTGCGCAGAAGAATGGGCACGTCGTCTGTCCCCGAATTCCCCCCTTCTCCCGTCTGAAAGCCGGGGGCTTTTACCTCAAAATGACTAAGTACTAGGTGCCGCAATGAAGTCAAAACCATAACGGGAATAGCGTTCTTCATCCGTCGCAAAGTCGCAAAGCTTTGCATATTCGTCCCCTATGCCTCCGGTCACGTAGATTCATCTTCATTTTCGCGACAGAGTAGATGTATAGTGTTTGGGCTTATGGCTTGAAGTTTAACCAGGAGATGCATGCCCATTTTGAGACGATTCAGTTTTCTCTGCTGCGCGATCGTTCTGGGACTGAGCGCTGTTGGCTTTTCCCAAAACGCTCCCTTAACCGCAACCACTGCGGCCGACCGCCGGTCGCTCTTGTCCGGAGCAACCGACCTCGGGCCGGCGAATGCCGCAGGTCCCATTGAAATCACTTTATGGATGAAACTGCACGACCAGCAGGGTCTTGATGCCCTGGTGGCGGCGCAACAGGCGGGTAAGGCAGGCTACCTTTCCCACGAACAAATCCGCGCGCAGCATGCGCCGAGCAGCGCAGACGTTGCCAAGGTAGCGGACGTCCTCAAGGTCGAGGGGTTCGCGGTAAGCGGCTTCGGTCAGGACAACCTGTTCGTAAGAGCCACGGGTACGGTCGGGCTGGTGCAGAGCGCGTTTAACGTGGAGCTGCATCAGTACAACCTGAAAGGGCGCAACTTCCACGCCAGCAGCCGCAGCGCGACCTTGCCGCCTGCGCTCGTACCACTGGTTAGCGCCGTCGGCGGACTGTCGGACCTTACTCCGGAGCCGCAGATCGCACGTGTCAGTAACAAAGCCGCCACAACCATAGCGCGGCAAACCGATGCCGAAGGCATACCCTCGCAGCCGGTGCCACTTTCAGCAGCGCCGGACGGACTGTTCTTCTCGGAGCAGTGCTTCTACGGGCCGACCGAGGTGAATTTCTCTTCCGCGACTGCTACCGCAACCTACAAGGGGAACCGTTACGGCGCCCCCATCACCAGCGGACCGCCGAATGCTCCGCCGTGTGGCTACCAGCCGAGTGAAATCCACACGGCTTACAACCTCGCGCCTCTGTATAAGGCGGGTCTCACCGGCGCGGGCACGACTGTCGCCATCGTCGACGCTTTCGGCTCAACCACTATTGCCCAGGATGCAGCGGCATTCTCACAGTTAATGGGCCTTCCGCCGCCGAACCTCACCATCATTGGCGTCCCGACCGAGTCGAATTTCTCGACCGACCCCAACGCTTCATGGGCGACCGAGACGACCCTCGACGTCGAGTGGGTACATGCGATCGCTCCGGGCGCGAAGATCGTTCTGGTGATTACTCCAACCAATTCCTTTAACGACCTGTTCACGGGCGACATCACGGCGGCATCGGTGCCGGGGGTGGTGTCCATCTCCAACAGCTGGAGCGGGTTCGATATCTCAATCGCCGGCGATTCAGAGTTCTACAGGGCCATCGATAACATTTTCAAATCAATCGGCGCGGCCGGCCAGTCGATTCACTTCAGCACCGGGGACGGCGGCAACAACGCCAGTGCGTTCGGGGGGGTGGCCACTTCTACCGGTTGGCCCGCAAGCTCGCCGTACGTGACAGGAATCGGGGGAGTGAGCGTTGCTCTTGACGCCGCAAAGCACATCTCCTGGCAGACGAGCTGGGGCACGAACCTCACCGAGATAGCGGACACAGCCGCGCTCGGCAACCCGCCAATTGATCCTCCCAACAACGAGGGATTCATCTATGGCGGTACCGGAGGTGCGAGCGACGTCTACCCGAAGCCGCTTTACCAGTTCGGCCTCCCCGGGGATCGCCGTCTCACGCCTGACATTTCCTGGGTGGCGGATCCATATACCGGTGTCGAGATCATCTTCACCGCGGACGCACAGGGCGGTTTGGGGATCGAGGTGATTGGCGGTACGAGCGTGGCGTGTCCGATGTTCTCGGCGCTCTGGGCCATTGCCAACCAAAACGCTCACCATCCGCTCGGGCAGGCGGCGCCGCTTCTGTATCGGCTCCCACCAGACGCGATTACCGATGTCGTGAACGTGAGCTCCAAGCACAATGTCAGGGGCACGATCCACGATGCGGGCGGAACTGACCCGATCAATTCGTGGGAACTGGCAGCGCCGCTCCAGGACCTGCCGAACTTTATCAGCGCGCTGTACAACAGCCCGTTCTCCACACGCTGGTTCGTCCTCACGTTCGGTCTCGATTCCACGCTTCCGACTGGACCCGGCTGGGATCCAGCGACGGGGCTGGGCACTCCCAACGGATGGAACTTTGTGCAAGCAGTATCGGGCTCTAGGCACTGACGCCATGCCAACGCCGCGCATCATGTGAACTTCACCGGTGCGCGGCGTGGGGCCGCTGCGTTTCGAGTTTCACCCGATCTGAAGAACGAGATTCAGGGAATCGCAAACGGCGAAGCGAGGAGCATTTCGCAGGTTTGCGAGCTGCTCCTTTCTGAGGGTGTGCAGAGCTATAAGAAGGAGGGGCCTAAGTTTATCCAGCGCTTGGTCGCGAAGCAGAAGGCCAGGGTTAAAGACTTATGATTTCTCCTACGGATCGCCGTTGATCTCCTCTGCGTCACCTTTCAGGCTATTTCGGCCCGACCCACAGGGATAACCAAAGTCCGG
>PLEA01000065.1 GCA_003136335.1 Acidobacteriaceae bacterium
GGTCAACCAGAGTAAAGTTTTGTAAAGGGCGATAAGCTCTGGTTTGACAATTCTTTACCACCTGTTTCCGAATGGGTAACTAAAATGAGCAAAGTGGATCGCATTCTGGTCATCGACGACGACGTAGAGTTATGCAGCCTGGTGGGCGAATATCTGGAGCCTGAAGGTTTCCAGATCGAGGCGGTGCACGATGGCAATCGCGGCCTCGACCGCGCCTTGAGTGGCGATCATCTCCTGGTCGTGCTGGACGTAATGTTGCCCGGCATGAATGGCTTCGACGTGTTGCGGAGAATACGCAATACTTCGCGCATTCCTGTGTTGTTGCTCACGGCGCGAGGCGAAGACGTCGACAGAATTGTAGGTCTTGAAATCGGCGCGGATGATTACCTTCCTAAACCCTTCAACCCCCGTGAACTGGTGGCGCGTATCCGGGCCATTTTGCGTCGCACGCAAAGCGGCGAAAAGGGCGGAGAAAGACTCGAGGATCAAATTCCGGAGGTGGTACAGGTGGGCGATATTGAGCTTGATCCCGCCACCAGAATTGTTCGCCAGAACGGCAAGCCTATCGAATTGACCTCCGTCGAATTCAATCTGCTGCATGTCTTGCTGCGCGAGGCGGGACGCGTGGTCACGCGCGAGCATCTGGTGGATGCGGTGCTCAGCCGCAAGTTTTCCCCCTTNNTTCTGGTGTTAGCGATTATCGTGACTCTCGCCATGCGCCCATCGCGTGAGATTTCCAATTTGCAGGCGCAGGAACCGAGGTTTCTCAACGAAGCTTTGCAAGCCTATCAATCTGGCGGCGAGGAAGGGGCTCGAAAATATTTCAGAACCATCCGCGACAATCAGCACGTCCGGATTTACATCTTCGACGACCATGGCCGCGAACTGTTAGATCGCAGCCAGCCTCCGTGGATCGATCGCGCCAGGCACGGCCGGATCCACACCGCCGATACGTTTCTGGGACGTTTCGGGCCCGGTCAAGTCTTGAGCCAAACTCTCACCGCCGATAACGGCCGCAATTACATGCTGATTATCGATTTGCCTCCGGAAGATCAGCCATTCTTTGGACCGCACGGCATTCATGGCGTCGGCATTCTGATCGCCATCATTTCCTCCGGGTTGGTGTGTTACATCCTGGCCCGATACTTGACCTCGCCGGTTGTCCAGCTTCGCGCTGCGACCCAGAAGCTGGCCTCTGGCGATCTGACGGCCCGCGCGGGCACACCCGCCTCCCGCCGGCACGACGAAATGTCTGAACTGATACGTGACTTTGACCGCATGGCGGAGCGCCTGGAGAGCCTGGTAAATGCACAAAGCCGCCTGTTGACGGATATTTCCCACGAACTGCGATCTCCGCTGGCGCGCTTGAACGTCGCTCTCGAACTCGCCCGCCAGCGCAGCGGGCCCGATGCGCGCAGCGCGCTCGATCGCATCGACCGCGAAGGCAACCGCCTGAATGAGCTGATCCAGAAGTTGCTGACCATCGCCCGCCTTGAAGCTGGAGATGAATCCCTCGATAAGGTCCCGGTCCACCTCGAACAGATCATCCATGAAATTGCCAGGGATGCTGCTTTCGAGGCGCAAAACCGTCATTGCGAAGTCGAGGCTACAGTAGTGGACGATTGCGTGGTCATGGGAAGTCCCAGCCTGCTGCACAGTGCAATTGAGAAAGTGGTTCGCAACGCCATCCGCTATACCCAGGAGCGCACGAGCGTGGAGGTTCGGCTGGAGCAGGGCGTGGGGTTATCGAATCAGGAGTTGCAGAGTACGGGAACCAGGAATGGCGATCTACGCGGCGCAGTGGCCGTGGTGCGAGTGACCGACTCGGGACCCGGCGTGCCCGAGGACGCCCTCGACAAACTGTTCCGCCCCTTCTACCGCATCGACGATGCCCGCGGCCGCCAGACCGGCGGCGTGGGGCTGGGCTTGGCCATCACGGACCGCGCGGTGCGCCTGCACGGCGGCACCATACGAGTATCGAATCGGCCGCAGGGTGGGTTGATGGTAGAAATCCGTCTACCTCTCGCGATGGCGGAGGCCGGAAACCGGGCCGACCAGCGAACCGTCACCGTCTTTTCCCGAGAGCTCTAGGGACGATGTGGCGCAGCTCCCGCATGTTTACTAATTAATAAACACACAGAGAAGGGTGTTTACCCGTTGACCACGGGTATATAGCCGAAAATTTGCATTTTCCATCTAGATCTTTGAAAACAAAGGAAGTGTTCTGGAGATACCCGTGTAAGATATCCCTTCTAAAGGACTTGCGGGCGGGATACCCCGGTTTGGGTATCTCGGTATGGAAGTCACGCTGCCATCGCGACGGTCAAATTGTCAAAGCGACAAGCTCACTGCTGTTATCGAACAGCTAATGTAATATTTTCTATGTTAGCCGAATAGAAATGCCGGGTCAAGCGGAAAGGTGAACCTTTGAAATCTTCGAAGCCCCGTCCCAAACCCCGCCCAAGGGAAGGTTGAATAGAGCACCCCCGGAGTTTAAGTGATTTTGCGATAGGCCGGGGGCCAGCCAGCCTCTCAGGGAGGCAGGTGCAAGTCAATCAGTGGGGTGAGGCCAAGATGAAAACTCCGACGCAGGCTGCATGAGTTCCCACCTTTACAAAGAAGAG
>PLEA01000012.1 GCA_003136335.1 Acidobacteriaceae bacterium
GCGGACCGTCGCGCTCGGCCCATGCTTCGGCCCATACCCCGTCAAAGAGAGGCGCTTCCGAAAAGAACTGTCCGCGATGCTCCCGCCGGGATTGCACTCGCAGCAGGCAGGCACCATCTTATCAACTTTGATGCTGATTCTGCCTCCGCAGCAGCCCGAGGGCATCGTTTGCAGTTCCCGAGAACCGGAGGTCGCACGTATGATAAGAAATCCTTTTGCTCAGCGAGACAGACCCCTTGCCGAAGCGTATCTCAAAACCTGCGGTGAATACGGCCACACACCAAGGCCAGGAACAAACTTCCGCTTGCCGCGTCGCCCTGATTGGTTTTGGAACCGTGGGTCGCGCGGTCGCAAAAATTTTGTGCGAGAACGACAACAGCCCTCTGCGCCTCACCCACATCTGCAACCGCAATGTGGAAAGAAAGAAGCAGCCTTGGGTTCCGAGCGACGTTGTGTGGACTGACGACGTTGAGTCGGTGCTGAAATCCGATGTCGACATTGTGATCGAGATGATCGGCGGCCTCAATCCGGCGGAGCAGATTGTGCGCTGCGCGCTCGAGTCGGGGAAGTCGGTAGTTACGGCGAACAAGCAATTGATTGCGCGCTACGGTCCCGATCTTCTGCAACTGGCCCGCAGCCAGGGATGCCAGATCGAGTTCGGCGCGTCCGTCGCCGGAGGAGTTCCTGTTCTTCCTGCGCTGCGCGTGGGGTTGTGCGGAGACCGTCTACACGGCATCGCAGGAATTCTGAATGGGACCTGTAACTACATTCTGAGCCGGATCGAAAACGCCAGAATCCCCTTCAGCGAAGCGTTGGAAGAAGCGCAGGCTCGGGGATATGCGGAGGCCGACGCCTCCGAAGATTTGGATGGCGGCGACGCGCGCGCCAAGTTGGCCATTCTCGCGCTCGCCGGATTGCATACCCGGGTCGCGCCCGAATCCGTGCGTGCCCGCACCATTCGCGCGGTTGACGCGGTCGACTTCGACTACGCCGCGCAACTGGGCTGCACTATCCGCCAGATTGCGCGCGCCCACTTAAAAGAAGAGACTCTGTTTGCGGAAGTCGGCCCGTGCCTGGTTCCCACCGACTCGCCCTTCGGGCGGGTGCAGAGAAATCTCAACCTGGTCGTCACTTCTGGCCAGTACGGCGGAGACATGGCGTTTCTCGGCGCCGGCGCCGGCGGCGATCCAACGGCGGTTGCTGTGGTTTCGGACTTGATGTTTGTGGCGCAAAACTTGTCCGCGGGTGCGGGCAAGAGAGACGTAGCAAGCTACGTCTCTACGCCTGTGATTAGCAGCGATTTTGAGACACCGTGGTATTTGCGGTTTTTCGTGCGCGATCAGCCCGGAATTGTGGCGCGGCTGGCTCAAATTCTGGCGGCCCATCATCTGAACATCGATTCTTTGCTGCAGAAGCCGGGCTTTGCCAAGGCTTCGCTGCCGTTTGTGATCACGCTGGAGCCCTGCCGCGATTCGCTACTGCATCCGGCGTTGGAAGAGATGTCAGGATTGGAGTTCGCGATCCGACCGTGCCTGTGTTTGCCGATCCTGCGCTAGGTTGCCTTGGGAAAAATCAGCGCCGGTCGTCGCGGTAATTCTGCGCTGCGACAAGCCGGCGCTAGCCGAGGTTAATTCCAGAAGGGATTCTTGAGACCGGCCGGCGCGAGCGCGCTGTCGGATTTGGTTTCCGCTCCCGACTCGTCCGAGATTTTCTCGTCGATGAGGCGGGACGGCGGTGGTGCAATCAGTCCGTCTTTCTTCCCCGGCGTTGGACTAAAAGGATATTCGGATTTCATGGTGAGACCTCCATCGTTATGATCTAGGTTCATTAGACACCTCGAAGCACAGGCCCGAGGCGGCAAAATTTTGATAGCTGCGATCGAAAAACCAGCAAGCAGCCGTTTCGGGCTGAAAAGAGCCGGATGGCGGTCCCGGCCGGCGCCGAGGGCGAGACGCCCACGCGACAGCCGACAAGATGCCGGCGCTACTAAGCGGAAATCCGAACTTCGATATATGCTGGTCTGTCCGCTTCTGAATCTTTGCCGGAACGGATATTCATTCGTAAGGACGCCATCATGAAATATCGCAAGCTCGGCCGTACCGGTTTCGAAGTCAGCGACATTGCCCACGGATTGTGGGGGATGAGCGGGTGGAGCGGCTCGAACGATCAGGAATCGCTGGCGGCGATGCAGCTTGCCGTCGATCTTGGCTGCAACTTCTTCGACACGGCGTGGGCCTATGGCGAAGGCAAGAGCGACGGCCTTCTCGGCGAGATCATGGCGCGCAATTCCAAGAAGCGGCTCTATGCTGCGTCGAAGATTCCTCCCGGTAATGACCGCTGGCCTGCCCTGCCCGAATACAAATACAGCGACGTTTTTTCCGTGCAGCACGTTTTCAAGTATGCCGACCTGATCCGCAAGCAGCTACGTGTGGATACGATCGATCTGCTGCAATTTCATGTCTGGGACGACGCGTGGGCCAGTGAGCCTGAGTTTCGATCTACTGTCGAAAAACTAAAGCGCGACAAGTGGATCCGCTTTTTCGGTCTGAGCATCAACCGCTGGCAGCCGGAGAACGGCATCGAAGCCTTGCACACCGGCCTTGTGGATGTTGTGCAGGTGATTTACAACATCTTCGATCAGGAGCCCGAGGACGAACTGTTTCCCGTTTGCCAGGAACTCAACGTAGGCGTGATTGCCCGCGTGCCGCTGGATGAAGG
>PLEA01000338.1 GCA_003136335.1 Acidobacteriaceae bacterium
CAAGGCACCGCCTGGCTCGAACTCTCCGGAGAACTGGTGATGCGCGATCTTCAGGCCGGCGAGACCCTGCGCGTTCATCCCGGCCACGTCGGCGCATTTCAGTCCGGCGTTTCGTTCCAGATCACCACCGTTCCCGGCATCAAGAACGTGATCTTCGGCGGTGACGGAATCTTCCTGGCGGCGCTCACGGGCCCAGGCCGAATCTGGCTCCAGACCTTGCCCATCGCGCGACTGGCGCATGCGATTGAGCGGTATCTCCCCCGCGAAGCCTCCAGGAAGACCGTGGAAGGCGGCGTGGTCGGCGGGATCGTCGGCTCCATTCTCGACAACATGAAGTGAGCAGCAGGGAGAATCTTAATAGGGCTTAGTTCTAAGCTAACCGGAAATTCTTGTGTCGGTGGCGCCGAAAGACGCCGAATTCACTTGAATCCGCCAGAGTCCAAGAATAAGAATCGGCCCTTTCTTAGGCCTTAGCGCCCGCGAGATCGTGTAATTTGTGCCGGGGGTTTCCTGTAGTACGGAAGTTTCGTCTAAGGTGTTTACCCGACTACCCCGGCCGGTCACTCTGCTTTCCCTCTGATATTCGCACGTTGTTTCGATTTTTTCCGGACATATTGGAAAGTGGCTTTGCGAAGCGAAGCAGGTCATGATTACGTCCTCCAGGTTGCGAAGCCGGCGGGCTGTGCCTGTTTCGGCACGCTGATCGCGGTTAAACGCGCACGAAAAGGGGCCCTACGGTTTTCAAGACGCAGTTCTCACCTGCCCAGAAAGCCGCCGCATTGTCTGCAAGTGCCTGTGGAAAATAGTGTTCGCTCGTTACAGCCAAGCGCCATCGCAAAATGGCAATGTGGATGCTATGGGATTTTGTAAGCTACAGCCGGGCATCAAGTTGCGAAGGCGATTCAAAAAGGGGGGAAATCGATGAAGGAACAGGCGGTTCGGCTGGGCCCACGTGAACAGCAAATCGTCGAGCTGCTTTTGCAAGGTTGTGACAACGCTGAAATTGCCAGCCAGTTGAAGATGGCGCGGCGAACGGTGAAAGCTCATTTCAACCGGTTGTTTCTGCGTTTCGGAATCACCGGTGGTATCAAGCGAGTGAAACTCGCGACCCTGTTATATCGGAGGCAAGCATGTCAGCAAATGGACGTTATGGCACCCGTGTCCCCAATGAACGTGAACACCGAGTCATCCAACTCGTTGCCGAAGGCTTGAAGAACAAAGAAGTAGCTGATGCCATCGGGACCACGGAGCATGTCGTCAAAAATTACCTGCGAGTGATTTACGACAAACTCGGACTTTGGAACCGCGTCGAACTGGCTCTGTGGTATGAGTCGCGGCGCAGTCCGTCGATGCTGGTAACTTAGTGATTTTTTCTCGATCCCGCCGCCAGGGACTTCGCCGCGCGAAATGCAACTGCGGCGTCCTTGGTCGGCGGGAATGACTCGACTCTTTGCTCCTCCGAATTACTGGCATCCAAAAGCCTGAAGATGTCGCAGACGTTCCCCGGCGTTCTTCACTCCTTTGATTGCTGCGGAGTCAAGCAACACGCGCGCCTGATCGCAATTCTTCGAAACTCCATCCCCTTTCAAATATAGATCCGATAGAACGAGGGTCGCTTCGCCATTGTGCTTGGCAATGGCTTTCCACAGCCATTTCGCCGCTTCAGCACTGTTGCGGCCCTGGCCATTTGTACCGTTCAAATAGCGTTGGGCGACGGCGAGCTCTTCGGCTCCCGTTCCTGCAGACGCTTCGACCTGAAGGTTTTTCTCGGGTATTGGAGTCCTCTGCGCCGCACCGTGAGCGGTCTTGCCAGCTCTGGGGCTTGCTGCATTGCGAACTGGTTCTGCCGAGTCGCGGGAAGGGGCAGCCGGTTGATTGTCCGCGGACAGGGCCCGATCCGGTGTATCCGTTTTCGATGAACTTGGCGAAGTTGGGGTGGGCTGGTCCGAATCCGCTGCGGGAGCTTGAGCCTCGACGTGAGAAGTTTGCGATCTCGCTTGTGCGCTACGCCACGCCATGTACGCAACAGCGCCGATAATGATCGCCAGGACAATCCCCAAATAGATGCGAGAGGACCCTGAACCGCCTGGAGTCGAAAGAATCTCGTCGCTATAGTCCTCGTGGCTATAGTCGACGTTGCGGCCACTTTGGAACAGCGACAATTCGTTCGTGTTTAGTCTCGTCTCGTAGACGCCATGATCAGAGCGAACGAACTGCGATTCCTGGTTCTGCACGAAGGAAGCCGGTTCATCCTGAGGCGGATTTTCGATGGGCTGATCCTCAACGTGACGATCGGCGACGTGGAGACCCGCGACGTGACGATCGGCGACGTGAAGGTCTTCGCCACGGGGATCGTCTCGATGCAGGTCGGCGATCGCTCCTTCCTCTCCTAGACGACTGCCGCACATGCCGCAGAACCTCTGAGAAGAAGGGTTCTTCCGGCCACATGCGTGACAGCGGACAGGTGTCGACTGCTCGTCCGGCCCCCTAGAAGCAGGCGGGAGCACTGGTTCTGACCCCTGCTCCGTGATCGAAGATGGTGGAATCGAAGATGGAGCGGCGACTGCAGTCCCGGCGCGGATTGAATGTTCCGCTGCCAGTTCACGCAATAGTTCCTGCACCGCCTGCTCACGTTTTTCCGGTGGACTTGTGAAATAAACCTGGGCCCACCGGCCCATGTTTTCCGCCAACAAAGGATTCAGAAGAGGATTTACTTCAGGCGCTGGCAAGGTGCTAGGCCCTTCGGACTGTTCGGTTTGACGCGACAAATAGGGTTCTCCCTTTTGGCAAGCCTTGACCAGAATAAGCAGGCGAAACCTATAGGTATGATTGCACTCCCGTGGCCGGGGGTTGTCAAATTAAACGAACTGGAACCAGAGGAGCCAAGCTTCAGAAGCCACTTTCAATCGCAGGCTTTGCGATAGGCAGGCTCAAACTGGTCCAACCGTGCTTCCCGCTGAGAGCTGAATTTCCCTTTGGGCGTCTTACCGTAGAGGTCGGTGCCCGGGCAATAGTAAAGCGCGGTCTGCAGATCGACCCAAACCTGGGTATCGGGATTTCCTTTGTACTCCGGGGGTTCGGGCGCTTCTGCCAATCCCAGGTTCACCAGGATTCGATCGAAAAGCGAAAGATCTGAGCCGGGAGCGCGTCGGTGATACTCCGGGGCGGTCGGTCGGTTGCCGGTCGCACTTCCTGAGTGGTGGAACCAGACGACGCCCAGCAGCAGGATTACGGCGATTGTCAGGTATATGTCCCCGCGGTGGCTATTCCACAACTGGGCCCAGGCGCCGGGGCGTTTGACCACGGCAAGTCGCTCTAAGAAGTCACGGGGGGCTCCCGTGGAACTCCGCCCTACGGCCTGTTCCGGTTTTACGAGAGCTGTCGCTTCTGCTTTGATATCGTCTC
>PLEA01000293.1 GCA_003136335.1 Acidobacteriaceae bacterium
CAGCGCCGCCGAAGATCTGGGCAGCGGCGGCGGCGTAGACAATGTAACGCAGTTGATGCCAGTCGTTGTAGTCATGCCAGGCCAGCGTGATGAGGCCAAAGGCCAAAGCCGCCACTCCAAACACATGACGGCCGAGGTTCGAACTAGGCGTTGATACGGTCATTTGTTTTCAGCGTTGTGCCACTATACCCTTTGATCCATCCCGTTGTATGTGCTCGCGGCCTGTAGCCCATGCGGGCGTCGCCCCAAGTCCTGATAAACGCTAGGACCCTATCAGAAGTGCCCCGGCGAGAAGAGGCCAGATTGTGCTGAGAGGCTGCAGGCGGGGCAGTTTTGATAGGGCCGTTTGAAGGAAGCCGCTGACGCGGCGGACGCGGTGAGAGCTATGGGATTTCGATGTGCGAGATGTCGTTCTGGAGTGGCATCGCGAGGGTGAAGTGGGGCAGCGCAGGCCGCGACAGCGGATGACAGAGGCGTAGTGGTGCTTGCGTAGGCGAGAGTAGTGAGCCTATTTCCATGTCACTGAGGTCGAGCAGACACACGGGCGCTTTGGCTAGGAGAGCAGATGGACGTGCGACGTGGATAAAAGCTGATTGAGCCATAGGGGAAGATCAGGAACTGTTGAGAGCGCACCTTGGCTGGTTGCCGATCGTCAGGTCCGAACGGAAGTGAAGCTGCGAGGTCGTCATCCGCTCGACGATCAACATGGGGCCGGAGCATGCCGGGCAGCGCAGTTGGGTGGTAGTTTCATTCTAACGGAAGCTCTTTTTGCCTGAACTTCTCCTCTGAATCTGAGTAATCGTAGGTCAGGCCGCAAGTTGGACAATCAATCATCATTGGGTACGACATCCAGTACTCCACGCTAGCCGGAGTCTTTCCTTTTTCCCCAAGGTACGTGAGTACGTGAGCCGTTCCGCAATTCGCAGTCTTGCAGTCCCCAACGATGTATAGATGCACGGGGCGGGGCTGCTCGCTTTCCACTTCTTTTTCGCCGAGAGGACAACTAGACCTGTTTATTCATCGCTGGGATGATTGAACGTCAAAACCGTACGTCCTCAAAGTATCAGCGACCTCAGCGGTTTTGATGAATGATAAAAACTGCTTTGCCGTTTCCTTATTCTTCGACGAGCTAAGGATCACGCACGCCTGTTCAATGGGTGGGTATTCACCAATCGGAACTTCAGCATAGCGTCCTCTGTCTTTCATGTTCGGAGACGCCAGGCACAGTCAAGACGCAGAGTTCCCGCCGCCAAGTATAATCCAGGAATCCGTCGCCGAATACGCTAGATCTGTATAGTCTTAGATACTATAACCGTATTTAATGTACACTTCATAATTCTTGGGCTCAATTCCTAGTCTTGGAGGCTTTCATGCGCCGCGCCCCTCTGTTTTTGGCCGCCCTCATTTTCTGTCTGTCGTCAACGTTCACCTCTGCACAGGACGGATTCTTTGCCGATTGGTTCAACATGGTATCCAAGACGCAAGCCGAACAGCCTCACTGGATTACCCCCCTCGCCACGACCACTCCGCGGCTCGAACAGGAATTCCGCTACGACTTTCAATGGCAGACTCACAATAGCGGCGTCACTACCGATAACTACGGCGTAAGCAAGGGTCTGGAAATCATCCCGGCAAAGAATTTCGAGGTCATCCTCGCGGTGCCTCCCTACATCGTGAACAACCCGGATTCCCCCCACGATGGATTCGGCGACTGGCAGTTCCTGGTGAAATATCGAATCGCCGCCGGAAACGAGGAGCACGGAAACTACATCCTGACCGTCTTCTACCAGATGAGTTTTCCCACCGGCGAGTACCAGGAAGGAGCATTGAGCCCGATCATTACGCCCACGATTGCTTACGGAAAGGGCTATAAGAATTTCGACGTCCAGGGAACATTGGGGTACAGCCTGTCCACCGGAAACGGGGCGGCTATCGGAAACAATCTGCTGTGGAATAACACCTTTCAGTATAGAATCTTCAAGAAAATTTGGCCGGAAATCGAGGTCAACCTCAACCAGTATCATGGCGGGAACAACAATATTGTCCCGACCGCCCACCCCGGCGAAACATTGGTATATCTAACGCCGGGCCTCGTGCTCGGCAGGTTTAACCTGTGGCATCGTCTCGCCTTCACGGCCGGCGGCGGATTCGAAATCGCCACAACGTCATTCCATCCCACAAATCACATTCCCATTCTTTCGATACGCTTCCCGTTCTAAGATGTGTACCGGGGCAGAAGACCGTTTCCTGTCGAGGCTATGCCCCAGTCATGGGCAAACCTTCCCTTACCGATAAGGAAGGTTTGCCGACCAACCGCCCAGTGAAGAGCCGATTCCGGCATTGTGAGTGATAAGGCGATCACGATACCAATCCGGCCAACTTGTGACGGCGCGTTGTGGCCGTCATGACGATTGCGGCAGGTTGATCATTCGCGCAATCGTCGGCCAGCGGTGGCTGGCTCGCAGCCCTTTGCAGACCACAAAGCGGAGATAGACCATCATGCGCGCGTCACGCTGTTCGATCGCCTTTTCAACCCAATCGGCTCCCTGGTCGAGTTCGCCTGCTTCCGTCACTGGTTCACGTCGCGGCTGGCGACACGTCCTCGTGGCGTGTGCGCTCTGTGTTGAAGATGAATGAGGCGGAGTCTCTGCAGCCGGGACCCGCGAAGCACGTGAGGTAGACCTGGTGAGGCCCGCCATTGAAGGTGTGGCGGAAATGGGCCTGCCCATCACCAACCAAGTACGCTGTCTTGGGATCAATGAGCAAGTGGCGCAGAAGCTTCATGCCTGTACCGGACCTCAAAGGCAGGATCGCGCACGCGACATACTCGATATCCTCGTCGTCGATATGCTTGGCCAACTGGACCGTCTGCGCGTACGCGCGGCGGCGGAACGAACTTTCGCGGAGAGAAAGACCCATGCGTTTCCACCGAAGACGATCATTCCTCCGGAGTGGAATGTAGAACTTGAAACGCTGGCCGCTGAGTTGGGATATATGGAGGCGCTGTGACTCGTGAAAGGGCAAGAACACAGCAGCATCCATCCGCGCAGCGCCGGAGGCAAAGATTATACAGACACTGTCTGAAGAATCTGTAAGCTCTATTGATCCCAATAACATAGAGGACGACTGCTCAACGATTCGTTTCTGTATTGCGTTGGTCCGCGCTTAGGTTCGGCTGCGTCAACTCGATCCCGAGAGCCGCGAACCGATTGTTGTGTCGATATAGCTTTATATGTAAGATATAGAATAATAAATAGTTATTCATACTATTGCATGAAACGTTACTAAATTAATTCACAATCGGAGGTCATGAAGAGTAGCATAACTGTGGAGGATCAGGGAAAATGCGGACGAGCACACTTGAGCACTTGAGACGACATCTCCGACCTGGACGTGTGTACCGCAGAGAAGACCTTCTGCCCTGGTCCCATAGTGTCGATCGACACCTCAAAGAACTCACTGCCGACGGGACCCTCCAGAAGCTCCGTGCCGGCTTGTACTACAGCCCTCGCAAATTCGAATTCGGAGAGGCTCCCGCGGACGAACATGAGCTGGTGAAAGCCTTCTTGAGAACAGATCATTTTGTCGTTACCTCGCCGAATGTCTACAACCAGTTGGGGCTTGGGACGACGCAGCTCTACAACAAACGCGTTGTCTACAACCAAAAACGGCATGGAACATTTCCTCTCGGCAATCGAATGGTCACTTTCGAGCGGCGCTTGAACGTTCCGAAGCAGCTCTCTCCGGAGTTCCTGCTCGTCGATCTGGTTAACGAATTGGGCGACCTCGCGGAGGATCGGGACGCTGTCCTTTCTCGCGTTCGCGAACGAGCCAAAGAGATGGACCAGAGAAAGCTTTCCCGCGCGGTTTCTCTCTACGGCAAGTATTCGACGCAGAAAAAATTTCGGGAGATGTTGCAAGATGCCGGCTGAATCTTTTCTGCACCAGAGAAGCGATTTCAAGGCGCTTATCGAGACCGTTGCGGACAGCGAGAAGATCAATGACCCGGCTCTCGTGGAAAAGGACTACTGGATCATGCATGCCGTTTTTGGGCTCAAACAGCTTGGCTTAACGTTTGAGCTCAAGGGCGGCACTTCGCTTTCAAAGGGCTTCGGTGTAATTCATCGCTTTTCCGAAGACATCGATATTCGCATTGAGCCCTTCGATGGATTGCAGGTCGACACAAATCCAAGTCACGAAAAACCTCAGCACGTCAAGTCCCGACGACCATTCTTCGAGAAGCTGCGCGACAAGATTAAGATCTCAGGAATCACAGCGGTCGAGAGGGACACGACATACGATGACGAAACCCTGAGAAACGCCGGCCTCAGGCTAGGCTACGAAACCCACTTCGGCTCAATCGCTGGTCTCAAGGATGGAATTCTCCTTCAAGTCGGCTTTGATCAGACGGCTCCGAACCGCGCGGTCACAATCTCTTCTTGGGTCGTCCAGTTCGCTCAAGCCAAGAAACTTCAATACACAGACAACCAAGCTCTCGACATTCCCTGCTACAACCCCGAATACACATTTGTCGAAAAAATCCAGGCTGTAGTTAGAAAGTTCGGACAATTCAAAACGACGGGAAAGCTATCGCCGAACTTCCTAAGATACTACTATGACATTCATCAACTTCTCGACGTCGAAGCCGTACAGAAATTCATCGGGACTCCGGAATATTTGGAGCACAAAAGGAAGCGCTTCAAGTCTTTGGAGCAGAACGTCGCAAAAAGTGGGGCCTTCACCATCGAAGACGAAACAATCCGCAAACAATTCGAAAGGGAATACTCAAAGACGGCTCCCCTTTATTATCGAGGCCAAATTCCGCTCAACAAGATCCTCGCCCGAATCCAGAAAGACCTTGCGCGTCTTTAGGACCTCAGCAACTCTGATCCATCTTCCTTTCGCGCCTAAGCGCCAGCAGGTTCAGCTAGTGGCCCGTCATGCTGAGTGCGTTACCAGGGCGTCACAAAGTCCTGCAGCATTGACAGTCGCTCCGCAACGCCCTCCCACTTGTTCCACCTACCACGACCAAGGCATTGTTATCGCTCGCAGTAGTTACCGGAAGCGCCAACAGAAAGAACGGGAGTGACGCCGCAGTTTGAGTGAGAGCAACATACGTCGGACCTGCATTGAGCGACACCATCAACCACGCAGCGCCAGTGCTCTGCATGAAGGCGCCGATGTCTGAAATGACATCTGCAGCCAACAGATTTCGAAAGATTGGTACTCGCAGCGGTCGCCACAAACTCGAAGGATTCATGGCCACTTCCGCCTACTCGGATTCCATCGCAAATTCCACCTTGAGACTTCGCAAATCGCGTGAGATCGTTGCTACGGCGAGGGTGCGGTCAAGCCACTTGTAGGTCACAGCGCAGTCTCGTGCGTCGAGAGTGCCGTCGAACTCGACAGCATCCCATTTCTCAGCGTGACCGACGTAGTTAATAGCGACATCGTAGTGCTGGCTCCAAAAGAATGGTACTGCGGTGAATGGCTCCTGCCGGCCCAAGATGTTCTTCGCCGCTACTTGCCCTTGACGTTCGGCAACTACCCAATGTTCAACGCGAATCCGGTTCCCCGAGTGCGGATCGGGCCATCTCGCGACATCGCCTGCCGCGAAAACTCCAGGCGCGCTAGTTTCGAGGTACTGATTGACTGAGATACCGCGATCAATTGTCAGGCCAGCTCTCTCGGCCAGGGCCACCGCCGGTCGCACACCCACACCCAGAACCACTAAATCCGCATCGACGATCGCCCCACTGCTCAACGTGACAGCCCGTCCGTCGATACGACTGGCTGTCTCGCCCAAATGAAAGACTACACCGCGCGCTTCGTGAAGTCCCCTTATGAAAAGACCGACGTCTTTCCCCATCACCCGTTCGAGTGGTTGACTCTCAGGCGCCACCACATCTACGTCGATCCCGCGTGCGCGCAATGATGCTGCAACCTCAAGGCCAATGAAGCTCGCACCGACGACGACGACACGCTTGTGCCGGAAGCGGGAAGCTGCGCGAATTGCCCGAAGCGCACCGGCTTTAACACCTTACTTTTCGATGCGGCCTTGCAGGATTCCTGCACCGATAAGAATTGCTACAACAACAAGCTGACGAAGAATGTTGAGCGTCAGATCGCTGCGAAACCGGAGTTGGTGCAGATTACGAAACGAATGGAGAACTCCCGGAAACAGCGCCGTACTGGGACGAAACCAATGCGTCGCCTTGAATCTCACCGCGAAGTCTGCGAAATCCAAAAAGCCGCTCTCGCCCGATCAGAAACCATGCAAGCACATGAGCGAGGCCCTTGTGGTAGACGGCACCGAGCGCGGGCGATCTCTAAAAGTCTGCGCCGAGCCAACCTGCTCGGTACACTTCGCCGACCGCCGCGCTCCTAACCCGGAGCAAGCAGCCAAGGAACGCGAACAGCGCCGGAAAGAACTTGGAACGCCAGAAGCTCGAAACCGCGGTGCGTCACCGCGCATTGGCCGAAGTGCTCAAGCGCATCGGCGCACGCTGGACCGCGCTGACCTTGCGCTGGTTGCGAGTACGCTTTTGAACAAACTGGAACCGTTGCGGAAGGAACTGTTGGCGCGGCGGCACAAGTTGGTCGAAGGCACGGCCAGCGAAGTTACGCACCCGCGGGTGCAGCAGGCCATCGCTCGGATGCTGCGGCAGCCGGACGAGGGCGCACTTTGCAAACTGCTGATCGAAGTCGTTTTACTGGAATGCACAGATAAACAGGGGTCGAATTACTCGGAAGTCTATGCAAAGATTGGCCAGTAGCGGTCGGAAGCCTCGGCCGCGGCTTGCCCCACACGTGAACTTGGCTACGCTAGGGAATGGCATTCCGGCGTTTCCTCCCTGAGGAATGAGGAATAAAGTTCGCAGCATGCTGCTTTTCCGCGAACGATGGGCTTCCGCACAAGCAACTCTCAGGGTGCTTTTCAGCACCTGAATGCAGACATGAAAAGGCCTCGGCGGCGCACTTCTCATCTGCTGATATCCCTCGCTTTGAGCTTAACGACCGGCTTGTTAACCGGCTGCGCGGGCATGCCTGGTACGCCGCCTGCGCCGACTGTCACGTTTGCTGCTTCGCCCACGGTGATTACGGCCGGTGCGAGCGCGACCTTGACATGGACCTCCGCCAACGCTGCGTCGGCCACGATCAACAATGGTGTAGGGACAGTCGCGTCGACGGGGAGCACCACCGTAATTCCCGCTCAGACCACAACCTACACAATCACCGTGAGTGGGTCCGGGACCGAGACGGCCACCGCACAAGTGACGGTCATCGTGACACCTCCGGGAATGCCCACGGTGACAATAAGCGCGAATCCTACCTCCATTAATGCCGGACAGTCGAGCACGCTCACCGTGGTAGCCACAAATTCGAACAAGGTAGTGATAACCGACAACGTGGATTCGAACAGCTATCCCCTGCCGGCGAG
>PLEA01000062.1 GCA_003136335.1 Acidobacteriaceae bacterium
AAAGCTACGGCCCACACCCGCGATCTCCAGGTGCGCGAATACGTCCGCGAACAGGAGCGGAGTGTGCTGATTTATCTCGATCTGGACGTTCCCTTCGGCCAAGAAGAATGGTTCGAATCGGCGGTGGAATGCGCGGCGTTTCTCGCGCATCAATTGTCGCTCGGGGAAACTCGCGTCCGCCTGAAGACTCACGAGTTCGATGTAACCTTGCCTGAGCCCGGGGACATCTATACTATTCTTAAATACTTGGCTTTGGTTTCCCCCATGCGGGGAAAGGCTCCAGAGGGTCCCGATGAAACCGGTAGTTTCCAAATTGTCTTCACCGCGCATCCCGGCCGGATGTCGGAATTGGGATGGGGCAAGGGGGAAGGCGCGGGTGCCCGTGTGCTCGGCCCCCAAAGTCTCGACATGCTGAGGGAGATTCCATGAAGAAACTGCTATTCATCGGTGTGCTGACGCTTTTGTGGTGTGCCCAAAATGGATGGGCGCAGGTTACCGGTGTGCTTTCCGGACGCGTCGTGGACACCACCGACGCGGGAATTCCCGGAGCGACGGTCACCGTCAAGACGATCGAGACCGGCGCCACGCGCAGCATCACAACCGACGAGCGGGGAGCTTACAGAATCGTCTCCGTGCCGGTGGGCCCGCAGGAAGTGCGCGCCGAAAAAGCCGGCTTTAAGTCGGCCGTCCGC
Organism: Acidobacteriaceae bacterium; assembly: GCA_003136335.1. Next base: position 693 of record PLEA01000062.1, read on the forward strand.
CTGGGAATCGACTTGGCCGTGGGGCAAGAAGCCGTCGCCAATGTGCGCCTGGAAGTTGGCACGGTCTCCGAAGAAATCACCGTGACCGCCGAGACGCCCTTGGTGAACACCACCACGGCCTCCATTTCCGGACTGGTCAATGAACAGCAGATCAAGGAGCTGCCGCTCAACGGCCGTAGCTTCGATAATCTGATGACGCTCAATCCCGGGATCCTCAGTTATGTTTTGAAGAGCCCGCAAACCAGCACCAGCAATGGAAACACGTTCGCCGTGGATGGACGGCGGCCCTCGGACAACGTGGTTCTGCTGAACGGGATCGAATACACCGGAACCAGCCAGCTGGCGGTCACTCCGGGCGGCGTCAGCGGTAATCTGCTGGGGATCGACGCCGTACGCGAATTCAACGTCCTCACCGATTCTTACGGCGCCGAGTATGGGAAGCGCGCGGGCGGACAGGGCAGCGTGGTCACGCAGTCCGGAACCAACGCGCTGCATGGATCGCTGTTCGAGTTTCTGCGCAACAGCGCTCTAGACGCACGTAGCTTCTTTGCGCCAATAACAGAGGAAGAGCACCAGAACCAATTCGGCGCCAGCCTGGGAGGGCCTATTGTCAAGGACAAGACCTTCTTTTTCGGTGATTACGAAGGTTTTCGGCAGGTGCGCGGCTTGACCGGCACCACCACCGTGCCCACGCTGTTCGAGGAGCAGAATCCCGGCAATTTTTCCGACATCGGCGGGCCGACCATCCCGAAGAGCCAGTTCGATCCAGTGGGCCTGGCGTATTTTGAGATGTATCCGAAGCCAACGTCGCCCGGCACGGTAAACAACTACACGGCCAGTCCGATACGGACCCAGGATAGCGATACGTTCGACACCCGCATCGATCATCACGTGAGCCCGAACAAACTGCTGTTCGCGCGCTACTCCTTCAACAACGTGAACACGTTCACGCCGCCGATCCTGCCCAAGACCACTATCAGCACCCGTGGAGGTTCCCTAACCCTGTACCCGGGAGACGGCGTCGGTGGCGGCCAGACCACCTTTCCAGGCCAATCCAGGGAGCGACAGCAGAATGCCGCAGCCGCCTTCCAGGATGTGTTGCGGCCTAACCTCCTGCTGGACATCAAAGTTGGCTACCTGCGCAGCAATATCGAGTCGGATCCGCTGAATTACGGCCNNTTACGGTACGGACGTCGCTACCCAGATCGGGTTCCCTTGCAACTCCACAAGTTGTATCAATGTTCCTGGCAATATCATTACCAGCGGCCTGCCGACAATCTACATGGCCGGCACTGCGTACCAGAGCTTGGGAGACCCGTACGCCCTCCCTCTGAGGATCATTAACGACTCGTACATGCTGACCGGCTCCATGACGTGGACTAAGGGTGCACACAACATCAAGACCGGCGCCGGCATCACGGCGCGGCAACTGGGTGCGGGCCAGAGCATATTCCCGCAAGGATTTTACCTGATGATCGGCGGATTCACCCAAACCGGCAATTTGCTCGGTGATCTGATCACCGGGCAGATGGCCAACGTGCAGCGCTGGAACACGTTGAACGATCCTTTCTACAGCACCAAAGAACCCAACGCCTATGTGCAGGACGACTGGCGCGTGAAGCGATGGCTGACGCTGAATATTGGCCTACGGTACGACGTGTTTACGCCGTTCACGGAGCGGTACGGTCAATTTTCGAACTTCGACACCGCCACAGGATTGCTGATTTCGCCGTCCTTACCCGGCGCGCAGAAAAGCGGGTCGACGGCGGGAGTCAAGCCAGACTACCGGGACCTGGCTCCCCGTTTTGGCTTTGCGGCGACTCTCGGGCACGGCACGGTGTTGCGCGGAGGTTTCGGCATGACTTTTTGGCCCGGCAACTATACAGCCGGCGCCCTCATGAAGGGTGCGCCCTACACCTACCAATTTGGCTGCGGTTTGACCTCTGCGGTGCCGTTCGGATCGTTCGCTACCAGCAGCTGATACTTCCCAT
>PLEA01000058.1 GCA_003136335.1 Acidobacteriaceae bacterium
AGCCGCGAGCGATCTGATTGAGGATGGTGACGGATGAAGTGTGCGTGGCAGCATATGTCATAATGCTTCTCTGTGCGTTTGACCGGTTGGTCCCGTATCGAAAACCGCGCGTGGGCGCAGGCGAAGAACTTCGTTCCGGCACTAATCAACGCCAATCCCGTTTAGTCGGTTCCAAAAAGAACCTCTGGGCCGACATTCCCCAAATGAACTCTGGAACAGTACGGACGAGAGCAGACGGACGTACGGCGTATAGGATCCGAGACTTAATGCCGAACTCAGTGAAGAGGTCCCTCCGGATCTTGCACCTGGATATAGAGCGCATCGTGACAAACCTCGACCAACCATAGTAGGAACTCAACTCGCTCCTTTTACCATCCCCATATTTTGCGGGAGAAACGAGCCACATTGAGACGCAGGAAATCGTCTTCGCGGACATCCGTTGTAGCAGCCTTAATCGGGGACTTGCTTGTTGCCGCAAGCAAGATCGTGGCCGCGTTATGGACCGGCAGTGCCGCGATGACGAGTGAAGCCATCCACTCCGTCGTCGATTCAACAAATGAAATACTATTACTCTACGGCATTCACCGCTCTAAACAGAAAGCCGATGCCGACCATCCGTTCGGATATGGACGTGAAATCTACTTTTGGAGCTTCGTCGTTTCGCTGCTGATCTTCGCGCTGGGTGCCGGGTTTTCGATTTACGTAGGTATCAGCAGGATTCTGAGGCCGGTGCCGATCGAATCGCCCGTCGTTAGCTATATCGTGCTGGGCTTAGCGTTTATCTTTGAGGGCGGCTCGTGGCTGGTGGCCCTGAGCCATTTTAGAGATGTAAAAGGTGAAACTGGGTTCTTTGATGCGTTTAAGCTCAGCAAGGACCCGCCGTCATTTATGACGCTGTTCGAAGATAGCATCGCGCTCGTAGGTATTCTTATAGCCGCGGCTTCAACATTCGCCGCTGTCGCTTTGGGATATCCGCAGATTGATGGCATTGCATCTGTAGCGATTGGCTTGTTACTCGCGGGATCTTCGATCTTTCTGGCGCGGGAGAGCAAGAGCCTCCTGATGGGCGAGCCGGCCTACCTGTCCATTCGCAAATCGATCTTATCGATCGCTAATTCGCATTCTGGCTGCTTAAGGGCCAATGGGCTTGTCACCGTTCAATTGGGACCCAATCAGATTGTAGCGATGTTAAGTCTAGAATTTTCCGACACCATGCTCGCGCCGGACATAGAGGAGGCGGTCATCGGCTTAGAAAAGTCCGTTCGGGCGGCTAATCCGGAAATTGTCGCGCTGTTTGTCAAACCGCAGACTTCAAAAACATATCAGGAGCAACGGGACAGAACGCTGAATGGCGCTAACTAGCTATCGCCGGGAATTCTCTGGTCAGAGCTTAGCGTTACGAAGTGTAGTCTAGGATTTGGGTTTCCCGAAATGTCATAAGGTGCCGTAGAGAATAGGGCCGCTCCTGGGGAGCAAGGCTTGCCTCTGAACCCAGCGTGCTTGCGGTCTCAATTGCCGGGCGTCACTTCATTTTGCGCGATCAAAGATAAAGCACTGAGCGATGCAGCGACACAGAGTCCTGCTCCGACAATAGCAGCAACGCCGAACGCCGACAGTAGAGCAGGTCCTGTAGAAGCAAGGACTGCGCCGATGAGGGCTGTTGCCACTAGTCCGCCTGTGCGCGCGGCGGCGCTATTCAGTCCGGAGGCCGCACCTGTATGATGACTGTCCACTGACATAAGTACCGCCGTCGTCAGTGGCGCGACTGCTCCAGCCAGGCCCAGCGCAATGACGATCATCGCCGGGAGGACGCCCAGCCAATAGCCGGTGTCTGGGCCGATCCGGAGCGCGAGGAGGAATCCGAGCGCGCAGATGACGGGGCCGACGACCAGCGGCCAACGCGGACCGATCTTCACCGAAAGCGCACCGGCTGCCGGCGACGCCACCGCGATCACGAGCGGTAGCGGCAACAACGCGGCGCCGGCCTGCGTTGCGGTATATCCGGCAGCCTCAATCAGGACGTACGGCACCAATACAAAGAGCCCACCTAACGCACCGTAAAGTAGAAGCGTCAGAAGTGTCAGGCCGACGAAACTGGCAGATCCGAACAGCGCAAGCGGCATCATTGCTTTGTCGCCGAGCTGTCGCTCGGATATCAGAAATATGATCGAGAAGATGACGCCGGCGCCCAAGATGACCAATGCGAAAAGGGACCAACCTCGCCCGGAGCCTTCTGTCAGTGCCCAGGTCGTGAGCCCCAGGCCCGTGGTCGCTAGGGTCGCCCCTCTTAAATCGAGAGTGCCTGTTGGATCATCGACGTCTTCGTCGACATATCGTTGCGCTAACACAACAGCCATTACACAAAGCGGCAAGTTAATGAGAAAAACGAGCCGCCAACTTCCGGCATCAATGAGCCAGCCTCCTAGGACTGGGCCGACTGCTCCCGCGGCGGCACCGGCTGCGGCCCAGATTCCCACCGCACGGCCTTTCGCCTCGCCGGTGAAGCTTTGGCCGAGGATCGCGAGACTGCTTGGCATCAGCACGGCAGCGCTGGCGCCCTGGACGAAGCGGGCGATGAGCAGCAACGGGAGATTTGGTGCCGCCGCGCAGGCGAGCGAGGCTAAGCCGAAGAGACTAACACCAGCAACCAGCAGGCGGCGGCGGCCGAAGCGGTCGCCCGCAGCGCCTCCCAGGAGAAGTAGCGCGCTCAGTGGAAGAAGGTAGGCGTTCACGACCCATTGAAGGCCAGCCGCGTCCGCTTGAAAGCTTGAGCCGATCGCCGGCAGCCCAACGTTGACGACCGAGCCGTCGATGAACGCCAGGCTCGACGCCAGGATGGTCGTCGCGATCACCAGTCGGGGATGGCTCGGACCACGCTTGCCATCGGCGGCTTGCGCGTATGCAGCGTCGCAAAGAGCATGAACGGAAGTGCTCATGGGCAATCTCTAAGTCAGCCGTTCTGGTCCGACAAACGACTGATCGCAGATTCGGCTTTCAATCGTGCCGGAGCTACGCGCCCATCGCGGAATGAGACCGCCCCGGTCTCATGACGAGCCGCCCGGGGGAGGGCGGCTAGGAATTACTCTCAACCACNNTACCTCCGGCTGATGCTTTGTCTCCCTGTGCGAATACGCGGACACCACAGGTCTCGCAGAAGCGATAGTGAAGATTGGCCTCCGATTTGCCGGGCGGAATCCACGTGTAGTCGGACAGCTGATCTCCGCCCTTTTCGATTTTAAAATCGTCGGCCTGCACGATCGCAAACCAAAAGCGCGACTTGGTGCATATTGAGCAATTGCAGCGCGTCGTTCCTTTATCGAAATCGATCTTGGCCTCAAAGGCGACAGCACCGCAGTGACAGGAGCCGTGGTAGGTCTTCTTCGCCATCGTGTTTCCTCGGTGCGCGTTGGGTAGCCTTGGGTTATGGTAACCAGGACGGGAGGCGATTGTTCCGGGCGGCT
>PLEA01000137.1 GCA_003136335.1 Acidobacteriaceae bacterium
CGGTGGCCAATTGATGCATTTGCCCGAACTTACAATGTCCAAGGTGACGCGGAGTTCGCTGGCTTTACTGCTGGTGCTTTTGGCCATGGCGGTTCCGGCCAGGGCCCAAGAACTCAACGGAACGTTGCGGGGGCTGATTCTCGACCCGCAGGGCGCGGCCATCTCCAACGCCAGCGTGATGGCCATAAACGAAGGCACGCACACTCGCAGGAGCACGCAAAGTTCTACCGCTGGAGTATATGTTTTTCCGGACTTACCCGTAGGTTCATACACGCTCACCGTTGAGGCCAGCGGGTTTGCGCCGCGCAACCGCACCCGTGTCCTGGTGCGTCCGTCGCAAATAACGGACGTGACCGCGACCCTTGCGCTGGGCGCGGCCAGCACGCAAGTACGCGTGGAAGCTGGGGCGGACGTGGTGCAAACCGAAAGCTCGCAGCTTTCGGGAACCTTTGACGGAAGCATCATTGCGGATATCCCCATCGCGACGGGCAACAGTCTTTCGGTTCTGAACCTTTCGATTTACTTGCCCAACACGACGGCGGCACTGGGCGGCACGTCCGGCACCGGCGGATCGATTGGCGGCCTGCGAGGCCGGCAAAACAGCTTCAGCATCGATGGCATCGACGATAACGATCCAGACGTCACTGGGGTATCCCAGCAGGTAATTCCGGACGCTGTGCAGGAATTCGCGGTCAATCAGAATATTTTCAGCGCCGCTTACGGCCGCGGCTCCGGTGGCCAGTTCAACGTCATCACCAAGACGGGAACCGATCAGCTACATTTTGACGCCTGGTTGTACAACGGAAACCGCAACTATGACGCCTCCGACAATCAGGAGCAGGCGGACATTCTCGCCGGGGTGCGGAGCGGAAAGCGCCGCTACGACTTCAATCGGGCGGGCGGCGACATCGGCGGACCGGTCTTTAACCACCGGCTTTTTCTTTACGGCGCTTACGAATTTGACGGCCTGGGCCAGCAACAAGTCAGCGCGAGTGCGATTGCTCCCACCGCGGCAGGTATAGCGACGCTCAATTCACTGGCCGCGGATGTGCAGGTGAGAAATCTGCTGGCGCAGTTTCCTGTCGCGCCGGTTGCGAGCCGAGCGGTGACGGTGGACGGCCAGCAGATACCGGTTGGCAGCGTTAATTCGACCGCGCCCAGCTTCACCAACGCGCAAAATTTCATCATCAATGCGGACACGAATCTAGATGCAGAGCAACACTTACATTTGGGATTGCTGCAAACGTGGATACACGCACCCGTTGCGGGGAGTTTTCCACAGGCGCAGTTCCAATCGCTTTCGGCCGTCGATGACAGCCGCTTTATCCTGGATCACGTATGGACCGCGGGCGCGAACTTCGTAAATGATTTCAAAGCTTCGTATTCGCGGTTCAGCCAATTCTTTCCGTTGAGCGGAATTGCGCAGAATTATCCCAACCTATTCTTTGCGGACTTAGGCGGAGTCATCGGACCGAGCACGAGCCTTCCCAGTTCGCGCGTTTATAACGAATACCTGGTGGGAGACACGGTGACACGAGTTGCTGGACGACACACGCTCAGCTGGGGAGGCCAATATTACTGGTATGTTGCGCCGTCGGCGTTCCTGCAGGATCAGCGCGGGCTCTTTGCATACACTTCACTGGCACAGTTCATCAACGATCAGGTTCCCGCTTTGCCGGGAGCGAGTGCTCAGGGGGTTGGCAACGGTTTTTTTTCTGACAATTCCAAGAACTTTAATCTTTTCTTGCAGGACGACCTCAAAATTGGCCGGCGCCTCACTCTGAATCTCGGACTGCGTTACGATTTTTTCGGCAATCCTGCGGGCGCGAAACTAAACGCGTTGAACGCCATCGCCAGCGTCCCGGGCACGCCGCTGGTCTTTCACGTTCCGAAACAGGACTGGAATAATCTGGGCCCTCGGCTGGGNNAATGACGTGCTTCCCTGGAATTTTTATTCCAATGGGCTCCCTGCGGAAGTGCAGGACATTCTGTCGCCTGGCACTGCATGCGCCGCCATTTTTGGCGCGCCCCCGTCGTGGTGTGCCACCGGCAGCGGGTTTCTCGCGAATGGGGCGATGAATGTGAATTTCGTAGCTCCCAGCACCCCGGCGGCGGCGCGCGCGCTAACCGCACAAACGATGGCGGACGCCAAAGATCCTAAGGTATTCAGCTGGTCCCTCGAAGTGCAGCGGGAGATCTTCCGCAATACGAGCTTGACACTACACTATCTCGGAACACGCGCGCTGGAACTGCCGGTACAATTTGAGCTGAACTCCATTACCGCGTTTGAGAATGGCGCGCAGCCTTTGCCAACCTACATCCATGCTTCCGATATTCCCGCGACCGTATCCGCAACCGCACCGACGTTAGCTCAATTCCTTTCTGCGCGCACTTTCCGGTATTTCGCACAAGGCTTTACCGGCGGTCCGGTCATCGAGGAGGCCCCCGTCGGGACGAGCACCTACAATGGCGGTGACATTGAATTGCTGCATCGCTTCGGCTCTGGTTTGTTCCTGCGGGCGAACTACACTTATTCCAATGCCATGGACGATGCCACCAACGATCTGAACACCAGTGCGGACGACCCACGCCGTCCGGAAGATCCGTATAACCTCAAGAATGAATGGGCGCGATCGGCGCTGGACGTGCCAAACAAGGTCGCGATCGCATTTTCGTACGCCACGCCGTCGATTCCCTGTCGTAACACTTTTGCCAGAGGAATTATGGATGGCTGGCAGTGGAGCGGATCGTTTGTCTATGAGAGTGGCCAGCCGGTGACGGTGCAATCGGGGCTCGATTCAAACGGCAATTTGGATTCCGCGGGCGATCGCGTGGTTCTGAATCCCGGGGGAGTCGAGGGCACCGGAAGCCTGGTTACCGCCGTGTGCCGTAATCCGGCGACGGGAGGGACCAGCGTGAATGCGGCGTGCTCACCGGCAAACACCGTCGGCTACGTGGCTAATAATCCTAATGCAAAGTACATCCAGGCGGCAGCTGGCGCGCTGAGCAACCTTGGCCGCAATACGTTCCGGTCGCCGCCGCTAAATGTCTGGAATATGGCCCTGTTCAAGAACAACCGGCTTACCGAGCGTCTGGGCTTGCAGTTACGCGTTCAGGCATTCAATGTTTTTAATCACCCAGACTTCACGCTAAGCAACCTCAGCGTGTTTCCAACCACCGCGAACGCGATGATTTCGGGGTACACGAGTGTCGCGAGTGTTTCGAGCGGTACATTCCTCAATCCACAGATTTTTAACGGGGGCGCCCGGCATATCGAGTTCGGAATGAAGTTCACGTACTAAAACGCGCGCACGGCGCCGTAGCTCAGCCGCAACCCCGTGTCCCATGATGCTGAACCTGCCGTTAACGAAACAATAAGCATATTGTCGGAAATGCGGTTGAGGGGTAGACTTGGCCCCTACCGCGTTCAGTGTACTGAACGCGATAACGTGCCGAGGTTGCTACTTGCGTCCGCGGGGATTATCTGAGACGCGGATATCCTCCGCATGAAGATGCGATTGGTTACATGACGTAGACGCACTCCACGGCTTCTCCCATGGAATTAATACCGGGACAGTATCTCAAGGCAGTACGCGAGCGGCTGCAGATCGGGCTGCGCGAGGTGCAAGAGGCGAGCGCGGTCATTGCTTCGGAAGAAGACAACGACAATTTTTATATCTCGGCCGCGCGTCTGACACAGATCGAGAACGAACCTTCGATTCCCAGCGTCTTCAAGCTCTTCAGCCTATGTTCGGTGTATGGCCTCGATTTGCATGATGTTTTATCCAAGTTCGGCGTTAACGCGAACAGAGTCCACTCCTACCGAGCCAGGTTTCTGCCGGAGACCACCCGTGTGACTTCGGCGGAAGTATACAGCTTTGAAGACAAAGTCCTGGTGCCGGTGCGCATCGACCCCAGTTTTCGGTGGGAAACGACGCAATTGGTTAACCGGGTGGTCGCCTTGTGGGGAGAAATTCCCGCTGCTTTCCTGATTAACCGCAAAACGCGCCGACACACGTATGGTTACGTAGGTTTGACCGACCGAACGATGTTTCCGCTATTGCGGCCCGGGGCGCTCGTGATGATCGATCCGGAGCGCCGGCGAATCTCGCAGGACGGCTGGAAAAATGAGATAGACCGGCCGATCTATTTTGTGGAATTACACCAAGGCTATCGCTGCGGATGGTGCCAAATCGAAGGGTCGAGGCTGATACTGATCCCGCACCCCAGTTCCAGCACTCCGGTGCAGAGCTTTAATTTACCAAGTGATGCCGAAGTTTTGGGTCAGGTGGTGGGAGTGGCGATGAGGCTGGTTCCTCCAAGTATTCCCAACTCGGAGCATGAATCAAAAGTTCCAAAGCAAAGCGAACTTGTGAAATGAAAAACCTCCGCGAAAGCGAAGAGCAACCTTCGGGAATCATTTCGTAATAAGGTTCGGTTTCCAGCCACAAGGTAGCCGCGCGCCGCTCGGCTTCGTCCAGCGATTTAAAGTGTTTACGAAGTTCTCTGGAAAGTGCCACCAGCGACAGACTGGCGACGCATGCAAAAACATCCCGGTGCGTCTGGCGCAGGGCCAGATTGACCTCTTGGGGCGAACAGATCGTGGCCCAGCCCTCATGGAGATAGTGTCCGGTGTACGGGTCTCGCAGCGAAGCCAGGAAAGCGAGCTGCGCAAACGGACTTGGCAAGGAGTCGAAGACTCGG
>PLEA01000386.1 GCA_003136335.1 Acidobacteriaceae bacterium
AGAAGCACATTGCGCTTTACTGGCGCGGTATCGCAAAGGGTAAGAGTTGCGACAACGCGGTGCCCTCTGCGCGCCACGAATGTTCTGGGGAAGGGCTCTTCAGGGCTGTTGGAAAGTGTCTGTGCAATTTCGTCCTCCGCAAGTTGCGGGGCGAATTGCCGAGTGCGATGAAAGCGATCGAGAAGCGATGTCATGGCTGGCATATCCGCAGCCTGTGCAGCGTCAATGGAGTAGTGTTTCGAATGGCTCGTGAAAGGCGACGGTACCAATCCATTTACCAGAAAACGTCCGAGCCGAACCCATCGCGGCGTGCCGAGCCGCCCTTCAAAGAGGGGCATGACCCGGTGATTGCCGTCGGCCGCCACACAAAAGCATAGATCGATGCCGTTGAGACGCAGATCGGCTTCGAGGGCTTTGATCAGGCGTACGGCCACAAGGCTTCCAGAAAAGCTTGGATGCACCTTCATGTCGCCTATGTAGGCGATGGTTTCCGGGACTCCTGAAATATAGGCGGTGCGCAGCGCCGCGGAGATGCAGCCGATGACTTGTGGGCCTCGCACTGCCACGAAGACTTTGCTCTTACCGCGGAGCCGCAGCAAGGCGAAAAAGTCGGGCTCGCGATCGATCCGGAGTGAGATAGCTCCATCCATGGGTGTCATTCGCGTGAGAGCTATCAACTCGTCGTTGTCGGCTTCGCTGGCTTGGCGGATCTCGACGCGATGGCGTAACAGGGCAGGAACGGACATCGACGGGACATGCGGATGCGTGCTCATCGGTTTCTCTCCTGTACTGTGGCACTCACACCAGAGAGTCCCCAGGGCCACCAATTCCAGTCACCAGCCAGACTGAGGAGGGCCGGGCCGATCACGATCCGAACCAGAGTCGCATCAATCAATACAGCGACTGCCAGGGTGAAGCCGAGCATCTTGATCACCAGGAAGTCTCCCAGGGTAAAGCCCGCGAACACGACGATCATGATCGCAGCAGCGCTGGTGATCAGGCCCGCTGTTCTTGCCAGCGCTTCTGTGATGGCCTCGGTTTCGCTCAGGCCGCTCCGCCGAGCTTCGAGGACTCGTGCGACCAGAAACACTTCGTAATCCATGCTTAAACCAAACACAATCGCGAAGGCAAGGATCGGTATGATGGGAAAGACGCCGCCGGTTCCCTCGTGGACGCCCAGGAAACGGCTTCCGTGTCCCTCCTGGAAGACCAGCACCAATGCCCCGAAAGCGGCGCCGACCGAAAGCAGATTCAGGGCGACGGCCTTTGCGGCGGCGAACAGGGATCGGAAGCCGACAAAAAGCGCCAGGAATGTTGCAGCGACCACGAGTGCGATCACCCGAGGCAGCCGGTCGCCGACCGCGTTCTCGTAGTCGGCATTCAAAGCGGGAATACCGCCAATGCTGATCTTTGCACCGGGCATGCCTAGCAGATCGGCCACTGCCAGTCGCCGGAGTTCCCGCACCCAGCGGATCTGTTCTTCCGGAGAGACCCAAGACGCAGGTAAGAGCTCCTCAAGAGTAGCCCTTCCGTCGCCTCTGAGGAGACTCCTCCGAGTCTCGGAAGATAGAGACCAAATGAGGTCACGATGGCCCTCGGTCAGCGTTGGAAGCGAGATCACGCGATCAGCCCGCGGGTCGCTCGCCAATCGAGCCGAGAGGCGGACGGCCGCGTTCCACCCGGACTCGCCTTGGGAAATCGAATCTGACGGAAGCTCCAGTATTACCCGGAGCGACTGGACGATGCCGCCGCGCCCCATTTTTTGGAGCGAATGGAAGCCCTGAACTGATTCTGCCGACGCTGGGAGCCAATCCCCTCGCGGGAGCTTGGTTTCTAGCCGGGCGGCTTGCGACGCCAAAAGCAGGACCGGAACACCAGCGAGAACGAGTGCGGTCCAGGGATGTGACGTAATCGTACGGCCCCAGCCTCTCCATCGATCCCGCGCATGGATGGAAGAGTCCGGATTCAACCTTCCTACGAATGGAACAACGCCGGCGTCGATCCTCGAACCAAGAAGTGCCAGCCCTGCCGGAAGCAGAGTATTGGCGAGCAAGACGCTCGCGCCTGCCACCACAAACCCTGCCACCCCGATGGAGCGAATCTCACTGATGGGAACTGTCAGGAGCGCCGCAAATCCGATTGCTACGGTCGACGCCGAGACAAGCAAAGTGTGGCCTGCCTGACGCACGGCTATTCCCGACGCTTCCGAGGGACCGTGTCCGGCGGATAAAGCTTCACGGAAGCGGCTCACCATGAGGAGAGCGTAGTCAATCCCGAGACTGAGCCCGAGCATTGCCGCCAGATTCTGAACTAGGATAGATAGGTGCCAACGGAGAGCCAAAAGCGCCGCGACACCCAGCGCCATCGATATCGCGAGTTGACCAACGGCCAACGGGATCAGCGCTGCGACAAAGCTCGCGAATGCAAGCAGAAGCAACGCGAGCGTGGCCGGAAGGACCAGACTCTCTCCTTTACGCACCTCATCCGAGCTGGCCTTGCGGAGATCGAAGTTCAGTGGCAACTCCCCCGTCAATTCCAATTTCACGGATGGGTAGCGATTTCGGAACTGATCCTGGAGGATCCGCGCCCGCTCACGAATTTTGGGGACCAGCAATTCCCGCGGGCTGTTCACTGGCGCGAGTCCGATAAGGACAAAGGTGCCGCCTCCGTTTCCTAGGAAGATCGGATCGGGTAGGTCGAGGTAACTCACGATCGCGGACACGTCAGGGCCCTTCAGTGCATTGACAATCTTCGTCAATGCTTCTGCTCCTTCGTCGGAGTCCACGGGAGGCAGCCCTTGGATCACCAGGACGACCCGGTCCACGAACGGCGAGCGAAAGCGCGTGGCCAGTTGTTGGGCAACATAATCCGACTCGCTCCCTTCCAGGCGCACGGCGGTGTCGAGGCGTCGCTCGACATGGAAAGACAACGGAGCGAGCGCCAACGCCACCGCGGCAGTCAAGCCAGCGACCCAAAAAAGCCGTAGCCGCCCCGGACCGTCAGTATTCAAGTCAGGTGCGCTGTTCATGCGACTCCCTATCCGGGACGAGCTGTCTTTCGTGACTTAGCGGAAGGGGGCCGGACGGCTGGAAGTGCGGTGGCCAGGCTTTTTCAAGCGGCTGGGGTGGACGCCACTGTTCGAGGTATGTCGCCAGATAACCTCGCGTGGGTTGCTCAGCGGCGATCTTCGGAAGATAGATCCACGGAACCCAAGCGGCCACATGATGAGTCAAGTGATAGTTGAAATGTAAATAAAGCAGTTCGAAAGGGCGCCAAAGATGGAGGTCTACCGCTCCGAGAACCACGTGGCGGGGGGTGCGCACATGATAGAGGTATTGCTGGCTGGCCCAGCAAAATGCGAACGCCGCGTAACACACGGCGAGATGGGAGAGCTTGAAGTGCAGCAGCAGCGTAGCCAACGTCCAAACCACGACCGTCACGAGCAGATCCCGCCGGATTCGCCTGGGGTTCACGCTGTTGAGGAACTGCATATAGCGCAAAAGGACTCCCGAGTTCTCTCCCGGCACAGGCATTTGAATGGATGCGCCAGGAATCAACGCGATGGTCAGTAATGCGAGCGGAGTCAAAAACCAGAACAGTCCGCAGAGTACGAGGTAGTAAGCGGCGCGCTTCCGCCAGCGTATCTCGCCCGGCAGAACATAGTCTTCTAACTCGGCGTCGGAGCGATTCCTTCGATGGTGGACAAGGTGGGCTATCTCAAACAGGTGATAGCTTCCAGGGAACAGAGAATATAAAAGGATTCCAAGTCCCTCATTTACAGCAGGCCTGGAGTGCAGCTTGCTATGCGCCGCCTCATGGGCCAGACCGAAACCAAGCTGCATGAAAAAGGCGAAGGCAACCGCAAACAGTGCCGTAACCCAGAGAGTTCTTGCGTGGGAAGCGGCCCCGAGGAGGGCGAAAGATAAAACGATCTGCCCTACGGCCAAAACCGCATTCAATGTTCCCGGGATGGGGTACTGGTTGGGGTCGGATTGACGGACGAAGTGTCCCTGCGCTACCGCCTCGCGGAAGATGAGTCGATCGGGATGGTGCGGGGCTGCGATTGTCTCTTTCATTGAGATCGATCCGGAATCCGAGATTCCCTAGCAGCGACCGGGGCTGATCCGACGTCACCAAGTATACCCATTCTTCGATGCCCTCAATCAATGAGATTGCGGCCTCGGTTGGAGACGACAATTCCGAGACCCTTTACTGCTTCCGAAAGATCAGGGTTTCCCTTATTCGCTCTCCTGTGCCCAACACGCCTGTCGTTGTCAGTGTCATCTGCTGTCCGTCTGCGGAGATGACCCAGCGATCTTGATCGGCGATTTGATCGCCTCGTCTGTAGGTCGAGTCGACCGTGTGTGCGTCGATGAGGACTAATGCGACGGTATCGTCACGTGAGTCCTTCAGTGGATAGTCCCGCCCGTCAAAGTTTGCGATATAACTGAACTCGCCGACGAAATGAACTCCGTCCCTTCCGTCCGATTCAATCTTGAGCACGAGCCCTTGTCGCAATCGAGTCTTACTGAAGTCCTGCGTCCACTCGCCGACGAATGGGTTGGCGGCATTCTGCAAGCCTCCGCTTCGCTCCCATACAGTGATCTGGTCTTCGTGCCCCTGCTGCACCGTGGTGATCGTTAACTCCTTGCGGTCGCTCGAGACTTTGTCACGAAGCGTTGCTACAAGTGCCCCGTTCTTCTTCTCCTTAATCTCAGATTGGTACTTATCTATCCTGCGCATCACGATCTGATTAAACGCCGGAATATTTTGTACGTGATTGTCATGTCCGTCCCAGGCCGCAGTAAAGTCGAGGTGGGTGCTACCTAAAATTACTACGTGCACGCCCTTGCCTTGAGGCGTAATGAAGAGCACTCTCGGGGGATCCAAGGCAGAATCCGCCGAAACAAGTTTCCAGGCGCCGATGCGTGGATCGGCGGCACAGAGCCGCGCAGAAACGACCACGATCCACGTTAGTTTGAGCATCGTTGATTTGCGAATCATTGTGCCCCTCAAGCGATGTTTTTGCCATTAACGACGAAAGCCTGGACACGCGAGTACACGAAAGAGCGGTCGCGCGCGATAAGGTCGCGGCTGAGTTCCTCCTGGAGTTCGATCTCGCTCTGCAGGCTCTCTGGCACGCCGCGCGGCACAATCAAGTTGCGAAAGCAGATGCGGGCACCAGGTCGGGCCGAGCGTGCTACCTCAGCGAAGAGCCGGGCTGTCTCATCGGGGCTCATGAGCTCGCAGATGTTGGAGAGGCTGAAGCAGTCAATGGAGTCGTCGGGTTGTTGGCCGATAAACTCCTGCGCGGGTGACGTGACCAGCTCGATGCGGCTCAACCGCTCCCTCACGACCGGCAGGTTTTCCCTCAGCAAGTATGCCGGTACAGCCTCCTCACTCCGGTAGCGCGCCAGCAGATATTGTGCCAGGAAGTAATTGGATTCGACCGGGATATCGCACATCGCGCGCCTGGCTCGCAGAAGAAAACTCTCCGGGAAGGATGATGATCCATCGTCGAACTTGAAGTAATCCGCGGTCAGTCCACGCTTCGCGAGCATCCGCTTGTTGGCGAGCAGCTTGAAGAGCAATCGCCACTGTACCGTGTTCCACTTCCTGTCGAAGTAGTCCTCCTGCTGCTCGAGCGTTGCGCAACGGAACAATCCGTCGATGCGTTTCTTCCCCTGCATCACGCCCAGAAAGCGACTGAAGAGACGGATGAAGGACTCGTACTTGCCCGCATTGACGACTCCCTTGCGCACGGCTTCCGGCTTGCCTGTCCAATAGCAAAGGGCAGCTTCGCTGAGATCGCCGCGCAAGCGCTCGAAAACCTGCAGCCGCTGGCCGGACGGAGCGAGCCCGAGAAAAGCGCGCAGCTCGTCGTACTCGAGATGGCGCACCGCGGCGCGTTTCAACTCCAGGAGGTAGGACTGCGAGGGGTTGATGTCGACCGCGTAGACCTTGCCGGGATCCTCCAGCAGCAGCGTAAGCGTGTTGCAGGCACCGGAGGTGATCGTTATGAGGGTTTCGCCGGGCTGGATCGCCAGGGCTCGCCGGTCCGATGCGGGATCTTCCCAACTCATCCCAAACAGTAGATCAGACAGCTCTACCTGCTCCCGCGATTTGACGCTCATCTGCTAATCCTTCCGTCTCGCAGGTGACTTCTTCAAGAGGCCCTTGTGCGTTGTACAATGGCGCAAGATGGATTCCGTGACGCGCCGCAATGGTTTCGATCTCCTGCACCCGCTCGGGTGTGATGAACCCTCTTCCCTGGGAGAACGGTTCAAATCTGCCTTCCAGGGCGAGCACCATGCCTTCCATAACACATCCTTGTCCCACATTCGGAAATGGATGACGATGCAGCACGCGGTGAAC
>PLEA01000063.1 GCA_003136335.1 Acidobacteriaceae bacterium
TTGCGCGAGCGCCGCGATGACATTCCTGCTTTGCTGGAGCATTTCGCTGCGCAAGTGTCCGCACAGAACGGGTGGAAACCCGTTCCATTCAGTACCGACGCTCTGCAAGCATTGCAATCGCATACCTGGCCGGGCAACGTTNNGAACATGAGCCTAGCCGCGAAAACGCTCGGCCTGGAGCGCAGTCATCTGTATAAAAAAGCGGAGCAATTAGGGATCGATCTGCGCGCCATGCGCCGGGAGCAGGATTCGCACGATTGACCACGAGTCAACGCGAGCAACAATTCGCAGCCGACGCGCCGAGGGAAAAAAGACATGGCAAGCTGCGACTCTACGAGCAGAGTCGAAAACTTAGTCAGCCGCCGCGATGGCTGGCGCGGGCTGCCTTTTCAGATCCGCTGCTAGCAACTGGTGAAACAACTGCTCCCCTGCCTCGCGCCGTACCGAGAGTCGTCCTGCTCCGTAGGCTCGCGATTTCAGTCCGCGCTGCACATCTTCGCAAATGCCTAGATCTTCATCCTGCACCCGGTGGCCGACATTTACCGATTCGCTGTTGTACTCGCGAACCGCATCGCTCACGTCGCTGAAATAGAAATCGAAGATCACAGTGCAGTGATCGGCGTCCACGGGGATCACATAGTTTGTGTCCATGTAGCCCTCGTAGCAATTGATCATCAAGTTGGGATATTGCCAGAAATAGCGGGCGCGATCGCCTTTACGCGTCGATCCAGTGGCGGCATCTTCGGCAGAAGAAACCATCGGACTCGACTGCAGACAGTAGCGATCTTCGTTCTCGATGGTGTATTGCTTGTAATCCAAGACCGAATTGAGTCCCTTATGCAGGTGTGGCACATGATATCCCCCATCAAGATAGTTATCGACGAATACCTTCCAGTTACAGTGAATATCGTAAGTCTGACTGGTGAAGTAATGTAGTTTAGTCAATCCGAGAGGAGCAACGCGTTTCACTAGCCCCCCAAGAACATCTGCAAGCGGCGCAGCGTCATCATCCAAATTGACAAACACAAACTTTTCCCAGGTATCGACTCTCACGGGCACTAAGCCATTGTCCTTATGCTCGAAATTCTTGACGCCGTCGAACTCTGGCATCCCTTTGAGCGATCCATCGAGCCCATAATTCCAGCCGTGATAGGGACAGTGCAAGATCGATGCCTGGCCGCACGGCTCAGTCACAACCGCTGCCGCATGATGACGGCAAACGTTATAAAAGGCCCTCAGCACGCCATCATTGCCGCGCACGGCTACCAGAGGCTCTCCGGCGATGTTTGCCGTCACAAACTGGCCCGGCTTCTCCACCTGGTCTGCGCGTCCCATTACCTGCCACGTCCGCGAGAACACAGTATGCCGTTCCAGTTCCGCAATCCGCCGGTCCACATACCATGCGGCAGGAATCGTCGAAGCTTCGGTCAACGGCGCCGTTACGTCATAACAGTAAATAATCTGCTCGACGCTTTTCCCATTATTCATGCCGTCTTCCCCGTTACTTGTACATTGTCGGACCCAATGGCTCGTCGGAGCAACCCGACAAACTGTTCAATCCGTCTTTCTTTCTCTTCGGGGACCGGCCCCGTTTTTCTGAATAACCCGGGGTCTAACTCCTCAGTAAGCAGAGCATCCTGGAATCGATCCATAGTCCATTCCAGAATCGATCCGATCATGTCGACGTCCAGGTCTGACCGCAGTTCTCCGCGCTTAACTCCGAAACTCACAAAGTCATGCCAGCCATAGGGGTCTTCCGCCACGAGAAAGCGATTGATCTCGCGCCGGAGAGCGAGGTCGGTGCCGTAGTTACCTACCAGATAAATTCGGTATGAAGACCAATTATCACGGACCATATTTTCCGTGCGTTCCAGCCAATAGCGGAGAACATCGAACATTCCCTGCTCTTGCACCGCCGCCGGAGCTTCCATATATTTCGGAAACGACTGAACAGCTTTCTTGTACGCCTCGAAAAAAAGACCGTCCTTACTTTTGAAATGTTGAAATACCGATCCTTTTGCAATCCCCAACTGCGCCGCAATATCTTCTACCCGCGCCGCGCTATATCCGCGTTCCGCAAAATGGCGGATCGCAACTTCCACAATTCGTCCCCTTTTGGCTGCCGATCGCGGACGCGGTTTTCCATCCCGCCGCAATTGCGTCGGTTTTGCCAGACTGCTTGCAATGCCTTCCATGGCCCAACTCCCCAAAAACTTATTGACCTTCGGTCAACGAACAATACAGGAGGTGCGCGCCATTTTTCAATGGCTTTTTGCATGAGCTTTCGATAGTTTCGTCAACCGGGAACTTTTTGTTTTTGACCAACGGTTATCCCATGCCAACCGGCCTGAATTCGCGCTGTTATGACGTTGTCGTTATTGGTGCCGGCCACAACGGCCTGACCGCGGCGGCTTATCTGGCACGCGCTGGATACTCACCGCTGGTGCTTGAGCGCCGTGAGATCGTCGGAGGGTGCTGCGTAACCGAGGAAATTGCGCCCGGTTGTCATGCGTCCACGACTTCGTATATTGCCAGCATGCTTCGGCCGGAAGTGATTCGCGACCTTCGTCTGGCTGATCACGGGCTTCGCATGGTTCCCTGCGACCCGGCTCTTCAAGTTCCGTTTCCCGACGGCCAACTCGTTTCGTGGTGGTCGAATCGCGATCAAGTGGTCGAAGAATTACGCAAGATTTCGCCCAAAGACGTGGAAACATTCGTGCGCGTCGACAACCGGCTCAAGAAACTGGCTCGCTACCTGCAACCGTTTTTTCTTGAGCCTCCGCCCCAAGCTGGCACACAATCTTTTGATGAATGGTCCGCCTTGTTCCGGGCGGGCAAACGCCTTCGCGGAATTTCGAGTGTCGAAATATCGCAACTAATTTCGTTTCTCACCGGTAGTCTGGGCGACTTTCTTGATCGGAACTACGAATCCGACAAAGTGAAGACGCTGTTTCTCGCCAATAACGTCTACGGCAAACACGGCGGACCGTATCAGCCGGGTAGCGCTCTGGGCCTGCTCTTCCACTTACTAAGTGGAGGGGAGCACGGGCAGCAAGGCTTCTACGGACATGTCATGGGAGGGATGGGTTCCATAACTAAAGCGATGG
>PLEA01000475.1 GCA_003136335.1 Acidobacteriaceae bacterium
ATCATTCGGCTTTACTTCGAACAACAGATTCTTAAGAACTCGCGAAGCTGCCAATGACACCGGGAGCCCAATCGCGACTCCAAGCGCGGCCATCCAAAGCCCCTGCCACAACACTCCGCTCAGAATTTTTTGACTCGGAGCACCCAACGCCATCCGGACGCCGATTTCGGCCGTGCGCCGCGAAACCGAATACGAAACCACGCCGTACAATCCCAGCGTGACGAACAGTACCGCCATCAGCCCGCACGACCCTGCCAGAAGCGCGTAGAACCGCGGCTCACCCAGCGACTTGTGGATGCGCGCTCCAATCGTAGTGAAGTTTTTCAATGGCACTGTCGGCTCGATCCGCGTCATCCGCCGGCGTATCTCAGGAATGATGGCTTCGGGCTGCAGGTCTGTGCGCACGGCTATTGAACCATAACCCTGTACCCATTGCCCGTAGGGAATGTACGCCGTGGCGACGGGATTCGCGTTAAGTCCCCGGTCGTGCATGTCGCGAATGATGCCGACGATTTGACGCGGCGCGTCTTTGGAATCGAACACGCTAACGATGCTTTGACCCAGCGGGTCCGCAGATCCGAAGAATTGGCGCGCGAAGGTTTCGTTGACGATAACCACACGCGGTGCGCCAATCGCGTCCCCATTTGCGAGATCGCGGCCCCTGACCAGCGGCACCCCGACCGTCTGAAAATAATCCTCGCTCGTGGCCTGAAAGTTGCATCTTGGGCGCGTTCGCGATGCTTGCGCCGCCGGCCCCACAATCGAAAATTGCAAGAACATTCCCTGCCGGGTCTCTGGCGGAAGATTGGTGATCCATCCGGCGGAAAGTACTCCTGGAATGCTTTTTGTCTCCTCCAGCATGCGCTGAATGAGTTGCTTCGCCGTCGACGAGCGGTTGCTCGGGATGGATAACTCGAACCCGATAACGCCCTCGGTCCGGAATCCAGGATTGACGGAGCTGAGCCGCAGAAGGCTTTGTGCAAGCAATCCCGCCACGGCCAGAAGGCCGAGTCCGAGCGCCACTTGCGCCACAGTCAGGCTTTGTTGAAACCGCGCGAGTGTCCGGCCGCCCAACGCCCGATTTCCCAGACTGCCAGCCACATTCCCGCGTTGTCGGCTCGTGAGCAGCGCCGGCAGGAGACCCGCCGAGAGAGCCGCGCCTGCGCAAAGTATTAATGTAAAGCCCAACACGGTGGGATCGATGTCGACACTGCCCGTAACCGGCAAGTGTGCTGGCGCAATACTCACCAGCAGACCCGTCACCGACCACGCCAGCAGTACGCCCAGAATGCCGCCGAGCGCCGTGAGACAAGCGCTTTCGGTGAGCATCTGGCGAATCAGGCGCAGGCTTGTGGCTCCAGCCGCTCTACGAATCGCCATCTCACGCCCTCGCGCGCTGGCGCGTGAAAACAGCAGATTCATGATGTTCGTGCAGGCAATGAGCAAGAGCACAATCGACACACCGAGCAGCAGCAAGAGAGGGGACCGCACGGTTCCCGTGGTTTCCGCATTCAGAGGCGAGAGACGCACGGACAATTCGTCTTGCTTCGCCATACGCGAGGTGAGCGTCTTCAACTCTGATTCTGCTTGCGCCAGGCTCACACCGTCTTTCAATCTCGCAATTGCAAACCACTGAGCGGTGTTCCGCCCCCAGCCGTCGGCTATATTCGCTACCGGGAATACCAGGTCGGGATCCTCGGCGAAATACGATGCGTCGGAGCGTGGAACCTGGAACGTCGCGGGAAGGACACCCGTGACCGTGTAGAGGTCGCCGTCAAGCATCAACCCATGGCCGATCGCCGCGGGGTCGCTGTGAAACGCTTCAGTCCAGAGGCGGTGACTAATGATGACGGAGGGGTCTTTGTGCGAACTTCCGCTGTTCGAAAAGTTCTGGCCCAGCTCCAAGCCCACTCCCAGCGTTGTCAGAAGCTCCTGGTCCGCCCCAATGCCGACCAGATACATCGAGTGGTCGCCGATGCTGACCGGGAACGCCGAAAAGACGAAGCTGCCGATAGCTTCAAGTGAGCCGCTCAATCGTCGCCAATCCTCCACCCTATCGAGCGATACGGTTGGGTAAGTGCGAAACGTCCCGCCCTTCTGATAGAGAGAAGACACAGCCACGAGCCGCGCCGAAGCCCTGTATGGCATGGGGCGTAGCAACACCGCGTTCACCACACTGAAGATCGCCGTGGCTGATCCAATACCCAGTGCGAGCGAAGCCACCGCTAGCAAGGTAAACATCCGGTTTAAAGCCATCGTCCGGAAGGAGTAGCGCGCATCCTGGCCGAGTTGCACCAGCATCGTCCATCCCCACATGGTTCGTGTGTCCTCCTTCAGCAAGGTGACGTTTCCGAGGTCGCGCCGCGCCGCCCATCGGGCCTTCTCCTCATCCAGCCCGTATGCCTGCTGCCGCTCTTCCGCTTCTTCATCGATGTGGAACTGGAGTTCCTCGCGAAGCTCATCTTCCTTACGACGGCGCTGCACCAACCACTTCAATTTGCGAAAGACCGAGATCACTGTCCCTCCTGATCGACTGGATTCAGAATCAATCCCATCGCCCGCGCGAACGCCTTCCATTTCGATTGCTCAGTCACGAGCTTCTTCCGCCCCAGCGCCGTGAGGCGATAGTATTTTGCCCTCTTGCCCTTGTCAGACAGTTCCCAGGACGCCGCAATCCATCCTTTCGCCTCCAAACGGTGCAGCGCCGGATACAACGATCCCGTTTCCACCTGGAGCAAGTCTTCAGAGGTTCTCTGAATGTGCTTGGCGACCGCATGCCCGTGGGTGGGTCCGGCAAGCAGTGTGCGGAGGATCAAGAGGTCGAGAGTACCTTGGAGAAACTCGACACGGGTCGGCGGCTTTGGACTCATTGTGTAGCTAGTCTACTATAGCTTCTGTAGAGTGTCTACTATCGCAATGGCAGCGACATCAAAAAATGACGAAACCTGGTGAAATGCTCTGCCCCGGCAACGGAATCGCGACTCGGATCGCCCTTCTGAGAATACTCTCAGGAAATCGGCAATTTCGCTTGATGCTCTAGCTTTCCAGAGGTAATGTTCAGGTGGCCGTTAATGCCCA
>PLEA01000333.1 GCA_003136335.1 Acidobacteriaceae bacterium
CTTTCACAATTCCTACTCGTAACCCTTCGGTGCGGAATAGCAGAGTATTGACCGGAATCAAAAAGGTGGAGGCCTGCGTCGGGATCGCCAGGTGGACCTCTGCATAGGAGCCAGTGAGCAGGGTGCCAGTAGGATTTTCTACATCGATTTCGATCAGCAGAGTACGAGTTGTGAGGTTGATGTCATCCGCAGTGCGCACCAGTTTTCCCTGAAATTTGCGGTCCGTAAACTCAGCTAGACTGAGATCCGCTGTCATACCGACTTTGATCCCCCGCGAGTATTCTTCCGGGACGTTCACGTAAACGCGCAATTTTCCGGGTTGAGCGATGTGGAACAGATCGGTTTTCACATTGCTACTGCTGCCAGAATTGATGAGGTCGCCAATATCGGTGTTGCGCGCGGTAATCACGCCATCGAAAGGAGCGTAGACCTTTTCGAAAGAGACTAGTGCCGAGTACTGCTGCACGGCCGCCTTGTCTGCTTCGACGATTGCCGCATTCGCATTGTAGGAACCGACCGCATTGTCGACGTCCTGTTGGGATACAGCGTTGCTCTTCAGAAGCCCCTGATACCGCGTTTTGGTGATGGAAGCCAACTCGAGATTGGCTTGAGCAGTTGACAGGTTGCTGCGGGCTTGCTGGAGTTGCTCATCGACTTCCGGCGTTTCGATTACAGCAAGTAGCTCTCCCTGCTTAATGTGTGCCCCAATATCGAAGTACCACTTCTTCAGATAACCATTGGTGCGGGCGTAAATGGGGGAAGTGATGTACGGTTGCACGTTTCCGGGAAGGATGATTTCCTCAGCTGGAGTAGCTTGTTTTGGCGACACCACGGACACCGCCGGCAGAGCTGCTTGAGCTGTCTCCGTGTTTAGCGCAGCCCGCGCCCTGACTCGGGACCAGATACCGGACATCAAGAGTGCGGCAACCGCGGTCACCGCAATGGCGAGCACAAGCCACGCTTTGCGCGAACGCTTCCCTGCTCCCGCATGATTCAATGTGAGCGTATGCTCGCCTGTTTGTTGTCTATCTTCAGTAGTTTGAGGCAACATAAAATAACTCCCCATGGCTTGGTCCCTAGTGTCCCTGTTCCGAGTGGGCTGAATGCCGGCGTGAACCTTGTAAAACGCTGAAAAATGCGGGAACAAAGAACAGCGTCGAAACCGTCGCGGAAATCAGTCCACCGATCACCGCCCGTCCCAGAGGAGCGTTTTGTTCACCGCCGTCACCTAACCCCAGAGCCATTGGCACCATGCCGATGATCATGGCAAGAGCGGTCATCAGCACGGGGCGAAAACGCGTGAAGCCTGCCTCCAGCGCAGCGCTGACCGAATCCGTTCCTTCCGTCATTTTTTCCGTAGCGAAGCTTACCACCAGTATGCTGTTTGAGGTGGCGACGCCCATACACATGATGGCTCCCATCAGGGCCGGCACGCTCAGATTCGTGTGCGTGATGAACAAGAACCAAGCAATCCCAGCAAGTGCCGCGGGCAGTGCCGAAATCATGATGAGAGGATCGAGCCAGGACTGAAAGTTGACTACGATCAGCAGGTATACAAGTACGATTGAGAACACCAATCCGCTCAGGAGGCCGATGTAGGATGCGCGCATGGTCTGAACCTGCCCGCGGACAACGACTCTCGACCCGCGCGGTAATTGCTGGCGAGTTGCGTCAATGATCTTGTTGATGTCGCCCGCTACGCCACCGAGGTCGCGACCCGCGACGGAACCGAAGATATCAATGACTGGCGCGACGTTGTAATCAGAAACCACAGCCATTCCTGCTCCGCGCTGCGTGGAGACCAGACTGGCCATGATGGAGGGAGGAGCGTTTGGGTCGGTACCAGTAATGGGAACGTTCTCAATATCCTGCAAAGTGTCCGCGCGATATTGCGGCGTCTGCGTCGCGATTTGATAGCTGACGTGATTCTTTGGGTCGACCCAAAACGTAGGTGAAGTTTGGAAGCTGCCACTCAGTGACACCAGGAGATTCTGCGCGATGTCATGCGCAGTAAAGCCCAGCTGTTCTGCCTTCGTACGTTCAACTCTCAGGCGGAGATAAGGCTCATCGAAGGGCTGCTGAATCCGCAGATCAGTCGCTCCGGAAACATACCTCATTTTCGCAAGCAGTACGTCTGCGTAGCTCCGGTTTCCCTCCGAGTCGTTCCCGACAACCTGAACGTCGATAGGAGCGGGCAATCCAAAATTGAGAATCTGCCCGACCATGTCAGCGGGCAAGAAAGCGAATGAAACACCAGGGAACTCTTTCGGCAATATCAGACGAAGCTGGTGAATATAGTCGTCCGTAGGATGGTGGTTGGCGGACAGGGTCACGAGAATGTCGGCGTCTGATGTGCCAACCGGGGCCGAATTGCTGTAGGAAAGATTGATGCCGCTGTAGGGCAGGCCAATGTTGTCGATGACGCTCTGGACTTCCGCAGCTGGAATCTCTTGTCGAATTGACCGCTCAACCAGATCACAAAGGTTGGCTGTCTCTTCAATGCGCATTCCGGTGGGAGCACGCATGTGAAGCTTGAACGTGCCGCTATCCACGCTGGGAAAGAAGTCCTGGCCTAGCCAAGGAAGCAGGACTACCAAAGAGCCGAGACAGATCGCGAAGAACGTAATCAGGAAAGCGAGCCGGTGATGGAGAGAAATTTCCAGCAGGCCGCGATAGCTGTGACGAAATCTCTCGAAGGCCTCCTCAAATCGCTTCTGAAATCGAACCAGCGGATTGCGGCTTGGGCCATCAACGGCCTCCTTTTTCTCCCCCCGCAACAAGTACTTGGCCATTGTCGGAACAATGGTCCGCGAAAGGAAATACGAAGCCAGCATGGCGAACACGACAGCTTCGGCGAGCGGCACAAACAGGTATCGCGCAACGCCCGATAGTAAGAACATCGGAGCAAACACAATGCAGATCGAGAGTGTGGAGACGAACGCGGGGGTCGCAATTTGCGATGCACTGTCCAGAACAATTTCGTCCAGATTCTTTTCTGGTTCTGCCTCCCGGTTGCGATTGATGTTCTCGACCTCGACCGTAGCGTCGTCCACCAGAATACCGACCGCCAGAGCGAGTCCCCCGAGCGTCATGATGTTGATCGTTTGACCGATCGCACTGAACGCGATGATTGACGTCAGGATTGCTAGTGGGATCGAGGTCGCGATGATCACGGTGCTTCGCCAACTGCCCAAGAATGTGAGAATCATGAAAGCGGTCAGGCAAGCGGCAATCAACGTCTCCCTGACCACTCCGCTGATCGCGCCACGAACAAAAATCGATTGATCCGCCAGAGGGGTCATTTGCAGTTGGGGTGGAACTGTCGTCGCAATTTGAGGTAAAAGGGCCTTGATGCCAGCGATCACGTCCAGGGTTGATGCATTCCCCGCCTTTTGGATCGTCAACAATACGGAACGCTGCCCGTTGACCTTCACGATATTGGTCTGCGGGGGAAAACCATCGCGTACCCAGGCAACATCCCTCATGTAGATGGTCGTACTACCAATCGTCTTGATGGGAATGCGGTTCAGGTCCGCGATCGTCTGCGGGGCTGCATTGGGAATGGAAACGTCGTATTCCCTGGAGCCGATCTTAGACGTTCCTGTCGGCAGGATCAGGTTTTGCAGGCTGATCGCATTCACCACATCCAGCGGGGACAGACCCTTTGACTGCAACGCCGTGGTATTCAAATCGACTTGTACCTGGCGTTGTTTACCGCCATAGGGATAGGGCACCGAAGCTCCAGGCACCGTGATTAGCTGGGTCCGAATGAAATTCAGACCATAGTCGTTGAGCTGTTGCTCCGATAGATTTTGACCGGAAAGGGCCAATTGGAGGACGGGCACACTCGAAGCGCTGTAGGCAAGAATGAGCGGCGGGGTCGTTCCCACCGGCAGTTGGTGTAGTTGGGTCTGAGAAATAGCCGTAATCTGCGCAATGCCTTGTTGAATGTTCGCAGTCGGCTGCAGAAACACTTTAACCACGGCAATGCCATACAGAGATTGCGATTCGATATGCTCGATGTTATCAACCGTGGTGGTAAGGGCTCGCTCCGTGACACTAACGATGCGGTCGCTCATGTCCTGCGGGATGAGACCGTTATAGTTCCAGATGATGCTGACAACGGGAATGTTGATGTTCGGAAAGATATCGGTTGGGGTGCGAACAATCGCCAGGCCACCCATAATCAGGATGAGGATTGACATCACCACGAATGTGTAAGGCCGCCGTAATGCGAGTCGAACAATCCACATAGAATTTCTTTTCTCGTCTGTCTATGAATCGACGGTCATCAATCCGCCGTTCGCGATCTTGTTAACCTTTGGCCTAGACCCTGCGACCCGTCTTGCCGACCCTTACTTGCACTGTTCACTTTGACCGTGCTAATCATCACGTGGTGCAGGGTTCGGCAGATGCGCGCGGGATTTGTTCCGATGGTCTACGTCTAGCCAGGGATGGCAGAGAAGTGCGGACCAAAGCTGAATGAGCCTCTGGACGGAGCGCCCGGCGCATCAGCCGAGTCAACTTCGCCCGAGCCCGCGAGAGCTGGGCCTTTACAGTTCCTTCTGCCAAGCCCAGAGTGTG
>PLEA01000179.1 GCA_003136335.1 Acidobacteriaceae bacterium
TGCAGCTGCTTGTCGTAATCCCGCTCGGCAAACCAGCGCGACTTCCACGGCTTGGTGAAGCCTAGGCGAAAACCATAAGGATGGACTTTTTGTCCCATTGCTTCTCCTAAATCGAACTCTTTCAAACCGAACCCACGTCAACCTTACGACGTTCAACAGTAACGCCGTTCAAAAGTAGCGCCGCGTAACGCCGGCTGTCCGGTGGGCGTCTCGCCCACTGCGCCGCTACTACTTCGCGGCCGCTTTCTTTTTACCACCCGCCTTACCAGACGCCGCCTTCGCTGCCGGAGCGCGCCGCTTACTCTTGGCCGCAACCGCCACCGTTGACCTGGCACTCCCAGCCTGTCTCGGACCCGCATCGCCACTCTTCCCACGTTCCGCCAAGATCAATTCGATATGCGAAATGCGCCGCTGGTAACGGTACGCGCGTCCCTGCGGCGCCGGACGAATGCGCTTCATGCGCGGCCCCTCGTTGGCGATCGCGCTCTTGACATAGAGGTTGTCAATCTCCACGTCGAGATTTTTTTCGGCGCTGAGAAAATTAGCGTTGTCGAGCGCCGACTGCAATAGCTTGCCCACGTGCGCCGCCACGCGCTTCTTGGTGAACGCCAGCGTGTTGCGCGCTTCTTCCACGCGCCGTCCCTTGATCAACTCCAGGACCAGCCGCGCCTTCTGCGGCGACACCCGCAAGTAACGCATTTCAGCTCTGAATTCCATAGTCGAGTCTCTGTTCTTCGCTCTTGGCTGTTGGCTCTCAGCCAACAGCCAAAAGCTAATAGCCAAAAGCGGTGTTACGCCTTCGGTGCTGCAGGGGCGGACGGAGCCGCCGGAGTAATCGCTCCCGGACCGCCCGGAATGCCGGCCGGCTTCGCCGCCACTTCCGTCGCCGCCCGCATGGAGTGTCCCTTGAAGTTGCGAGTGAAACTGAATTCGCCCAGCTTGTGGCCCACCATGTTTTCGGTAACGTACACCGGGATGAATTTCTTGCCGTTGTGCACCGCGATCGTGTGCCCCACCATCTCGGGCACCACAGTCGAACGCCGCGACCAGGTGCGCAGCACTTTTTTCTCATTGCGCGCATTCATGCCCTCTACCCTCGCCTGAAGGTAGGCATCCACGAACGCGCCTTTCTTGGTTGAACGTGCCATAAATTGCTCTCAGCCTCTAGCTCTTAGCTTCTAGCTCAAACCCAAACCTTTGTCATTCCGACGGCTCGCGCAGCGATCCGGAGGAATCTGCTGTTGCCAACGACCGACCAACGACTACTTGCTGCGCCGGCTCACAATAAACTTATCCGTGCGCTTATTGTTCCGCGTCTTGTACCCGCGGGTCGGCTGTCCCCATGGCGTCACCGGATGTCGCCCGCCGGAGGTCTTGCCTTCACCACCGCCGTGCGGATGGTCGACCGGGTTCATCGATACGCCGCGGTTGGTCGGACGCCGTCCCAGCCAGCGCGTACGCCCTGCCTTGCCAATGGTGATGTTCTCGTGGTCGAGATTGCCAACCTGCCCGATCGTCGCCATGCAATCCTGCGAAATCTTCCGCGTCTCACCCGAAGGCAGCTTCACCAGCGCGTACTCCGCTTCCTTCGCGACCAACTGCGCCGAACCACCCGCCGACCGCACCATCTGCCCACCCTTGCCGGGCTTGAGCTCCAGATTGTGAATCTGCGTGCCGGGCGGAATGTTACGCAACGGCAGCGCATTGCCTACAAGAATGTCTGCCTCAGGCCCGCTCAAAACTTTCTGTCCCACCTTCAGCCCTTCCGGCTGCAGGATGTAGCGCTTCTCTCCATCGGCATACGCCAGCAGCGCAATCCGCGAAGAGCGGTTGGGATCGTACTCGATGGTCGCGACCGTAGCCGGAATGCCGGTCTTGTCGCGCTTGAAATCGATGATGCGCAGCTTGCGCTTGTGTCCCCCACCGCGGTGCCAGATAGTGATGTCGCCCGAGTTACGGCGTCCGCCGGTGCGCTGCTTGGGCTCGACCAGGGGCTTGTGCGGATGCTTCGTCGTAATGTCGTCATTGACGATGGTCGTGCGATAGCGCAGCGTCTGCGTTGTCGGTCGGTATGTCTTGATTGCCATAAAAATCAGCCTTTAGCTCTTAGCCGTCAGCTCTTCGCTTTTTCCTGCCACTGCGTGCGGTTCGTGCTGGCCAATGGCCAAACGACGAACGGCCAACGACCGCTTTTACAAATTCTGCGCGTACTCCGGCATCTTCTCCCCGGACCGCAAGCGCACGTACGCCTTCTTCCAATCCGGACGGTAGCCCGCGAACTTCCCGCGGCGCCGCTCTTTCCCCGGATACATGGCCGTGCGCACGGAAAGCACTTTCACCTTGAAAATCGACTGCACCGCTTCCTTGATTTCCGTCTTGGTCGCCTTGGGCGCCACCTGGAAGACCAGCGTGTTCTGATTTTCCTTGATGGCCAGGCCTTTTTCGGTAATTACCGGACGGCGAATAATCTGGTATGCGGATTTCATCAGGCCACCTCCGCCGCTTTTTCATGCCGCGCACGCCGCCGCGGAGTGCCCGTCGCCTTCTTGGCGCTTTCTTCTTCTTCGGTCTTGTGCTTCCGTTTCGATACCGAAGACTTCAGCGAAACCTGCAGCTTCTCAATCGCCGGCTGCGAGAAAATCACGCGGTCATAGCGCAGCAGGTGATACGGATGCACCTCGTTGCTCCGCAGCAGCTCGAGCCCTTGAATATTGCGCGCGCTCAATCCCAAATTCTTATTCTCGTGCTTCGCCTCTTCGACAATCAGAACCGTCTTATCGACCTGCAGCGAATTCAGCGCCTTGCGGAATTCCTTGGTCTTCGGCTCTTTCATCTCGAACGAATTCACCACGATCAGCTTGCCGTCCGCCAGCTTCGCGGCCAGCGCCGAGCGCAACGCGCCCATCAGCTTCTTGCGCGGGAAGGTGTAGTCGTAGGAGCGCGGTTGCGGACCATGCACCGTCGCGCCATGCCGCCACAGTGGCGACCGGATCGATCCGATGCGGGCCCGCCCCGTGCCCTTCTGCTTCCAGAGCTTCTTGCCGGAGCCGGAAACTTCCCAGCGCGCCTTGGTTTTGTGCGTACCGGCGCGCTGCGAGGCGCGGTAATGCTTCACCGCTTCCCACAGCAGGTCTTCGTTGACCGCGCCGAAGATTTCGTCGGCGAGATCGAGCGTCCCAACTTTCTCGCCGCTCAAATTGTGTATATCAATCGTTGCCATATCGCGTCTCGGTGTTAAGTACTCATGTGGGCGCGGGCGACTCGCCCG
>PLEA01000114.1 GCA_003136335.1 Acidobacteriaceae bacterium
GCTCCGTGTTGAGCCGGTAGCGACGAACGAATTCCTCCAGCGGGATGCCGACGATACCGCAAATCGCGTCCAATTCGAGCAGGTCCAATCGTCGAATGCCGTGCTCATATTTGCTGACGATGGTTTGCCCACGCCGAGAGCGACCGCCAATTCCTTCTGGCTGAATCCAGCTTCTTCGCGAACAGCACGCAGCAAGGAGAGCAGGACGTGTTGCCTTTTCCCGCTACCGCGCAGTCGTGGTCCGCTCTTCCCCATGAGACCAAAAAGGATAGAGCGGTATTGAATGAGTTGCGATTATCGCATATTATTGAATAACGCAGTGTTTGGGATCTGAAAGAGGTATTTGCCTTGGAACTCTCCCCGGAAGACCGAGACCGCATTTTTCAAGAGGAAAAGGTTCGGTGCGAAGCGCAGGAAAAGCTCAAAGCCGAAGAGAAGGCAAAGAAGGCGACAAACGCTAGGTACGGTTGTGGTGGCTGCCTGGGCTTGATCGTTCTGTTGGGCGTAATCATCGCTTTGATGCCATCCCATGAAAACACCGCTACGATACGCGAGACGTACGCATCCAAGACGAGTCATGAAGATACCGCAGCCGTTGGCGAGGTTACTTCAATCTCAAGAAGTGAAAACTGTGCGCCAACGTCTGAGGCGCTTACCCGCATCCTGGAGAGCACGAGCAAGGATGAGGGGTTGCGCAGGACGGGTGTTGAGGCCCGGAGTGCTGGCTGGGTTGGTCCGGTTATTCTTGGCCCTCCAGATCGCGTCAAGCTCCTAGAGAAATCAGGCGACCAATTCCGCGTGCGGATAGTCGATTCCGGTGCAGGTGAGTTTGATGTTAGCGCCGGTTTAAAAGAGCAGCACTTTCGCCGGTTTTGACGCAGTGGCGAGCGCCGGCGGCGGCGCTGAGGCACACGACTGCGATCCCGCGCAGCGATTTGAGGCGCAGCGCGGCACGTGGTCGGTTCAGGGAAGCGTCGGCTTCACTCGATAAGCGACCCTCCCGCGCCGTCAACATGAGCAGGCGCCTTGGAACACCGAGCGTGTTTGGTGTCCGGCCGGACCGATTCGATCACCAGGTAGAGTTTATCGGCGCTGTTGACCTTGCCCGCTATGCAGTGCGCCTTATCAGGCGAGATGAGCTGGGCTTTGGTGAAGTCGTACAGACGATAAACGCGCTGAGTGTCGCGGTCCTGCATCAAGAACACCGCGCACGAACGGTATTCCGTCCGCGAGAGCAGGAACAGGTGATTGGCGCTGAAGTTGAACATTCGAGAAATGGGGTAGGACTAGCTGGAAGCGGGAGCCGAGGCTCCCGCCCCCATTGGCAGCGCCGTTGAGGGGTTAGCCCGGCGGACTTCTCCGTGGCGGGTTATCGCACAGCGCGGCGCTTGCTCGGAGCCGACCCGCAACTACCCGGCCGGCGGATTCGGATTCTTGGGCTTACGGAGGCTGTCTCCGCCCAGCAAGAAGATTTCGGAGTTCTCCACGAGCCGGTCGGCGATGGCAGTGGCGATGGTCGTATTGAAGAGGATGTTGCCCCAGTCGGAGAACGCTGTGTTCGTAGTGATAATAGTGGACCGTTTTTGGCTGTGACGGGTGGAAATGACTTGGTAAAAGAGATTCGAGGTCTGCTGATCGAGAGCCAAGTACCCAAGCTCGTCCACGACGAGGGCGGTGGGCTCGGTGTAGGTCCTGAGCTTGCGGACCAGCGAGTGATCGACTTGCGAGGCGAGCAGATGATTCAGCATGTCCATGGCTGTGGTGAACAGGATGCGCTGATTGGCCTGGCAGATGCGCCAGCCAATGATTTTCGATAGAAAGGTTTTGCCCACTCCAGGATTCCCGATGAACACAAGGTTGGTTCCCTTGTGCAGAAACTCCAGGTCGAGTAGACGCAGGATGCGGTTTTTGTTTTGCAGCCGGGACTTGTGATGCTGAAAGTGGAAGCCATCAATACTGGGCTGTGCCTGCAAGCGCGAGCATTTGAAGCGGCGTTCAATGGCGCGGTGGTTGCGGGCCTCCAGTTCCAGATCGGCAAGCCATTCCAGAGTTACGGCCACGCTGAGGTTCTTGGTGGCAGCTTCAGAGAGGGTCGTCTCCAGTTGGCGGCTCATCGTCGCCAGGCTCAGTGGATCCAGTTTCTCTGTCAGAGTCATCGGATTCCTTTCCGGATTCAAGAATGAAAGCGTCGTAGGCCAGCAGCGATAACGGATCGGTAGCCAGTTCGTTCAACCGAGGATCGCGTAGACGAAGGGGCGGCTGAGGCCGACGAGGGGCTTGCTGTTGGCGGAGGATATTGGCGATGTAATCGGCGCCGAACGCGTGAGCCGCAGATGCCTTGGCGAGGGCGCTGGCCACTCGATCCGGCCCATACTGCCGGATCAGTTCCAGCAGTTCATCGAGTTGGCGTGACAGCACACGGTCGCTATCGGCCAAGCCACGCAAGTAACCCTCAGCCACGTCGGGGGCGCAGAGACCGTCCAGAAAACCTAGGAAGCGTTGTTGCGCCTGCGAGCGGCGGGCCGCTGGCCGTTGTTCCACCAGTTCTCGCTCGAAGCGCTCAGCGCCGAAAGTCTGGCCGCGCCGCCAACTGCGCGCATAGGAGACGATTTCCTGGTAGCGATGGTAGATGGTGACCGAACTGGAATCGGCTTTCACCGTGAGCCGGCTTCCGACAAAGCGTTGTGGGACGCAGTAGCGGTTGCCATCGAACTGCAACCGGAGATCTTTGTGGACCAAAGCCTCCGCCGTGTCACGGTAATCGTAAGGGATCACCGGCAGCGGGCGCAGGGCGTCGGCCCGGAAGCGGTCCACGGGTCTCTGACGGGTCTCATGATGGAGGCGCAGGTTGGCGACTTCGGCCAGCCACTGTCGCGCCTGGCGGTTCACATCGTGCAGGTCGGTGAACTCGCGCAACGGCCAGAAATTCTGGCGTACATATCCGATGCCGCCCCGTTCCACTTTTCCTTTTTCCCAGCCGCTGGCCGGATTGCAGGCCCGCGGGACGAAGTTGTATTCGCGGGCGAATGCCAGGAAGCGCGGGTGGAAGCGCACCAGGCGGCCATCATGTTCGGCCACGGCAGTGGCCAGGTTGTCATAGAAGACTTCCCGGCTCACGCCGTTGAAAGCCGTAAGGGCATGGATGTGGCAACGGACGAAGGTTTCAAAACACTGGCTGTGAGTGAACTCCAGGTACGACATCCGGCTGTGCCCATCGACCAACGCGAAGGCATACAGTTTGCGCGGATCGCCTTCGTAGCTGAGGGCCCCGAAATGGCCCCAGTCCACCTCGAAGCGCTCCCCGGCCTCGGGTTCCATGCGCACGAAGGCGCGTTTGGGCTGTGGCTGCGGGCGCACGTTGTGGATGTAGTCACGCAGGATGGAGTGGCCGCCGTCATAGCCGAGGGGCCGCAGTCGTTGCTCGATGACGGCCGCGCTGGCGCGGGCGTCCTTCTCCAGCAGTTCGGCGATGGTGGGCTTGAAGGGATCCAGTTTGCTGACGCGGGACCGTGCCGCCGGCGTCTGCGCGGGCGCATCCAAATACTTCTTGATGGTCCGCCAGCTCATGCGCAGATGCTGTTCGATCTTGCGAATGGGCCAGTGCTCGGACCAGTACAGGTGATGCAAATCGTTGATCTGATCGGTGGTGAGCATGGCTCGATTCCCTTTATGGGGCAGAAGGCCACCCTTTGACCAGAGGGCTGTTGTTGGCAAGAAGGCGCCGATATTTTAGATTCAATGGCTTGCGGGATAGCTGGGTTGTTGTTGGCAAGATTCGGAGCTGAGTTGTTGTTGGCAAGACGGCGTTGCCGCCGTCGCTCATCCCTTTGTTGTTGGCGGTGCCGGTTCCGTTCCGCCCGCTCGGGATTGTGTTCGCGCAATTGCTTCCAGTAACCCGGATGCTCCGCGCGCCATTGCTGGGCGCTGTCCCGGCACCCCTGTCGATACACCGGATCAGTGGCAACCTTTCGCCGATGGTAATCGTTACAGCGTCGCCGCTGACAGGCCGGATCACTGCAAGCGGTCTGAGCAGGCTGAAACTTGGATGGCTGAAATGAACTCCGGCAATAGCTGCAGACCCGTTCTCCCATGAGCCCGTTCTCGCATGTAACGGCGCTCGCTTGCAGAGGGGCTGCTCGCTTCAGGCCAGCAATTTAGAAACTCATGTAGAGTACGTACCGCGTCCCCGCCAATGGGCCTGTTCCTTTGAACAACAAAACCGGCGGAAATGCTGCTGTTTTATCCCGGCGCTGACAGTAATACTGGACCTTCTCTGGATGCAGCGGCTGTGCCGCCAGAATCCGGTGTACCGTCGCTTTGGCCGCGCGGGACCAATGCGGGAAAGCCGGCTTCCCCGGCATGCTCCCGAACATGCCGGGCCAACGCCTGCCGACTCCAAATCTCGGCCGCGTAACCCAGATCCTTCGGTTT
>PLEA01000486.1 GCA_003136335.1 Acidobacteriaceae bacterium
ATGCCGCTGACGGAATAGTCGCCGAGCGGCAGGGCACGTTCTTCTATGTCGGCGAACCACGCCCGAAAGCGGCGGAAGGAAAGAGGATTTTGCTCGCGGGTGTCGATGATGGCCACGGGCAGGGGTGTGCGCAGTTGCGTGCCTCCGCGCTCGGCCAGCACCGGGAGCGGGGGAGGCGGGACCGGCGTGGCTTGCGTGGTCCAGGCGAGGGGAGACGGGATTAGGGTTCGTTTGCGGGGCATGGTTCTATACAGGTGTGCGCCGCAATTCCTTCGTTCGCTCCGGACAGCCTTTGCCGACTGTCGCGAAGGCATCTTGCCCTCGGCAGTGGGGGCGGGGNNCACGACAGCCGCCGGGACGGCGGCGCTACATTACTATCGCGGTTCTAGTATTTCTTCTCGAATTTTGAGAACTCACTTTCTAGACGCCATTGTTCCCGCGCCCGCTCGCTGGCGGCAAGAAATTCTGTGCAGGCATGCGTTGGCTTGCCCCCGAAGTCCGGCGCGCAGGGGGCAACGGGGTGAAATGCGGCCTTGGTTTCCGCCCATAAACTTTTGCCCGGCAGGAAGCTGTGCTCGAGGCTCTGGCGTATCATGCGCTTCAGTTCAGTGTACGGCAAACGATAGCCCTCGACCGCGCGCACATATTCGTGCGTCATGTCGGAGCGGGCAACGCCTTCGTCGTCGGTTGAAATCGCAACCGGCACGCCGTATTTCATGTAAACCGGCAAGGGATGGGCATCGCCGCTGACGCCGAGGATCTGGTCGTTCGACGTCAGATTGATTTCAACCAGCACGTTGTGCGCGGCCATTTCTTTCATCAGGCCGATGGGATCTTTCTCCAGCATCACGTCGACGCCGTGGCCGATGCGCTCGGCGTGGCCGCGCTCGACTGAGGCGCGAATGTGAAAGGCGAGATCCTCAGGCTTCACGAGGCCCATTGCAAGTTCGCCGGCGTGCAGGCTGATGTGAACCTTGGGATAGACGCCGTGGAGGTAATCGAGCATGGCCATGTGCTGGTTGAAATCGTGAATCGGAACATACCAGTCTTCGGGCATGACGAGATTCAATCCCACAAAATGCGGATCGGATGATGCGAGTTCGAAGCCAAGCACGATCTGCGCGAAGACGGCTGCCTGCGGCAGGCCGCGCAGCACCTGGGAGAGGTAGCGCACGGTGACGGTGCATCCGGGCTCAGCATCGGGTGTTCCGCATTTCAGTTCGGTACGGGCGCGGGCGTCGTCTTCCGCCAGAGTCTTGCTGGTGGCGGCGGTGATTTCTTTCAGGCCGCCTGACAGGAGTTTTTCGCGGAGTTTGGAAAGGTCGTTGTCCCAGCCCAAGCGCATGCCAAGTTGAGCCGCGGCGCCTCCATCGGCGGTATGCATGAACTCGATATACTGCACATGCTCGCGGGCGGCGCGGTTGATGACGGTGGCGACAGCCTCGGCTGCGTGGTTGTGGGACGCCAGGCCGAACTTGTCGAAGGTGGCGAAGAAGTGATCGTGACCAGACTCGTCGCCGGGGCGCCAGTTGCGCATGGACCACGCGTCGATGATCTGGTTGTAAAGGATGTGGTCGTCATAGGCGCAACGGACAGCGGGCTTGGGCGTGTAAGGCTCGCAGGAATCGCAGGGAGCGCCCATCAATCGCGACGTGGTGCGGTCTACGCAGAAATTGTCGTTGGCGGCAAAATCGAGCAAGTCTTCCGCGTAGATTGCGCCGTCGAGGTGATTGTGCAGGTCCCCGCCCTTGGGGATATCGTGCAAAAAAGCCAGCAGCATGGACGGCTGGCTGCGTACCGAGTCGAGATAACGCGCTGTTCTCTGTTCCGCGGTTTGGGCGACGGCGAGAGCAGAAAAGAGAAAGACAATCAGATAGCGACGAACGACTGACTTCATCGTCAGGTTCACGAACACTCCTTCACCATCAGGAAAGGCATTGTAATTCGAGGGTAGCGGTGCGCGCCAATTCTGCGAGCAGGCGGTACAACTGTGCGCGCACGATTCCCTTCGACTGCGCTCAGGGCAGGCTTTCCCTTCGCCTGAAAAACGGCTTCGGTCAAGATGACGCCACGACCGTGGATCCGGTTGAGGCTTACGCTGCGCCACTACAAGCCACTCTGCTACATTGTTTCGGTATGCCGCAGGTTTCCAGCAAACCTACTCGCAATTTTGCAAGCGACAATAATGCCGGGGTGCATCCGGAAGTTCTGGAAGCGATCGCGCGCGCCAATCAGGGACACGTGGTTGCCTACGGCGACGACCCTTTCACGCGCTCGGCCATCGCGAAGTTCGAGGAGCATTTCGGTACGGGGATGGACGTCTTCTTTACCTTCAACGGGACGGGCGCGAACGTGCTCGGGTTGCAGGCTCTGAACCGATCTTATCACGCAGTATTGTGCAGCGAATTCGCGCACATCTATACGGACGAATGCGGCGCGCCGGAAAAGCATACGGGATGCAAGCTGATCCCGCTGCCGCATCAGGACGGTAAGATTACTCTCGACTCGGTGCGCCATGCCCATCACGGCATCGGAGATCAGCATCATGTGCAGGCTCGGATCATTTCCATCACGCAGTCGACGGAGATGGGGACGGTGTACCAACCGGAAGAGATTGAGGCGCTGGCCCGGTTTGCGCACGAGCACGAAATGTTCCTGCACATGGACGGGGCGCGCATTGCCAATGCCGCCGCTTCGCTCGGACAAACTCTGCGACGGGCCACGCGCGATCTTGGCGTTGACGTGCTCTCTTTCGGCGGAACGAAGAATGGAATCATGGGCGGGGAGGCCGTCGTCTTTTTTAATCACAAGCTCAGCACGGATTTTCTCTACCTGCGCAAGCAAGGGATGCAGCTCGCGTCGAAGATGCGTTTCATCGCGGCGCAGTTCGAGGCGCTGCTCAGCAATGGACTGTGGCAGCGCAGCGCCGAACACGCCAACCGCATGGCCCGACTGCTGGAGGCGGAACTGCGGCGGATTCCGCAGATCAGGATTATGTGGAAAGTTGAGGCCAACGGGGTGTTCGCGCAGATTCCGAGGCAGGCCGTTCAGAAAATCAAGGACCGGTATTTTTTTTATATGTGGATTGAAGAAGAGAGCATCGTGCGCTGGATGTGCTCGTTCGACACCACGGAAGAGGATATCATGGACTTCGCGAAAGTCGTGGCGGAGGCCGTGAAGGACTGACGGCGCGACCTAATGACTCTTGCTTTTTGGTCCACCTTTGACTAAATTGGCGAATCCCCAGGATGCGCGTGTCCCGGTTTAAACAAATCCAGGAGTAGTCCATGAACGGGCGGTCGTTGAGCATTGTGGTCCTTATTACCGTGGCGGGCCTGTTGTTTGGTTTGAACAGTTGCGGACGGAGTCAGGAGTTGGTATCGATCCAGGTCCAGCCACCGGTCGAGACTTTCGGTGCTTCGACTACTGCCGTGATCGACAATGCTGGTGCGCAGGTGCAACTGAGAGCACTGGGCACCTACATCCATCCGCCGGTGACCAAAGACATCACAAACCAGGTGACTTGGACATCGAATACGCCGCAGATGTTTACCGTCGACTCCACTGGCTTGCTGACGGCAACTGGTGAATCGTGCGGAGGCACGCTCGTTTCGGCCACGCTTACCACTAACACTAGTTCGGGAGGCTTATCTTCGTCCGGGGCGCTCGTGACGGGATACATGACAGGGAATGTGGTCTGTTTTACGAGTTCCAGCGGAGGCGGCACTGGCTCCCCGGTTCTGACTCTGACCTTTGCGGGAAATGGCGCGGGAACGGTGACGAGTTCTCCGTCGGGTCTGAGTTGCGCCAGCCCGTTGCCGTGCCTCACCCAGTTCACAAGCGGCACCGCTGTAACGCTGACGGCATCTCCTACGGGCTCGTCGGTATTTGGAAGTTGGGCGGGATGCGACTCGTCTACTAACACGAATCCTTGCACGCTCACCCTTACGGGAAACCGCACAGTGACGGTGACCTTCAACTAGACCTTAGGGTTGCGTCATTCTCTTTCTCCAAGCAGTTCACGCAGCGTGGGCTTGTGTTTTTCCGGCTTCTTCTTTTTCTCGACGACGATCTGTCCGGCCGGGGGCGCGCCGACGCGTTCGCGGGCTAATTCCTTGACG
The DNA here is from genome assembly GCA_003136335.1 of Acidobacteriaceae bacterium. The sequence continues at coordinate 4,122 of PLEA01000486.1, forward strand.
GCGGTCACCGCTCGGAAGCGCTTCACTTTTTTCTTTTTGACCATGCCGATCTCCCGCTGCTGCCTGGGGCTGGAAACGAGTGTAACCTGAGCGCCCTGTCGACAGCGTTTAAGAATCGTGCACCTCGTCAAATGTGCAATAATTCATAGTTGGTTGGGAGCCCAACGCTGGGAGCCCGACGCCAAGCTTATGGAAGAGCGCGATTTTTTCGACGAGAAGCAGGAGAAGAAACTTGCTTCGCTGAATTGTCCCCACTGCCACCAGGCGGCGGAATATGAAGTGACATGGGTGGTGCGCACCAAGAAACGGCAGCTTTCCGGCCGCGCCGACGAGCGCGACCGCGCCCGCTTCGCCAAGGCCCGCTCTTACATGCTGCGCAAAGACGACATGATGGCGTGCAAGAACATGCGCTGCCGCAAGCGGTTCGACATTTCCGGAGTACAGTCGGTCGTGTTTACGGAGTAGGGCACGCACGAGGAAGGCAGCGCATGTTCAATTCCAATCCAAGGAGCCCTCTGGTTCGGATTGTTGCTGCTCGGGCGGGCTTGTCCGTTTTCGGGTGGGGCCTCGGCGCGATCTTGTGGCGTGGAGATTGGCATTACAGGAATTGGTTCGGTGAATTGCTTTTCGCTCCATTCGCGATTGTTTTCGGGTTAGCAATAATCCTCAGCGCTTTGTTTAAGCCGGAAATATTGGGTCGATCATCGGCGCGATCGAAGCGTTCAGGCGCAGCCCGGAATTCCTCAGGGGCTGAAGCCCGTATTCGTTGGCGAGTCTTGCGGCACGGCTTGAAGCCGAGCCCTTCCCAAACCATTCTTAAGGTATTGTCTTGATTTGCCGGCGATGATTGACGAGCGGCGAGCTTCGCTCGACGGACAGCCGAGGCGGCTATCCCCACATGGGCATTTCCGCGAACTGAGTCGCTAGTCTGCGCACATTTCCCCCGGCGGCAGGTGCTCATTTATACTTCATGGTTTTCCCGTGGCTCGGCGAAGCCATCGGGGCAAGGAGTCATTGTCTTGAAAATTTTGGTCTGCATGAAGCAGGTACCGCAGAAAGACGCACCGCTCAAGCTCAACGAAAGCGGCGCGTGGATTCGAGAAGATGTCTCGTACGAAGTCAACGAGCCGGACGCTTATGCTCTGGAAGAGGCGCTGCGCCAAAGGGAAAAGCACAAGGGCGAAGTCGTGGTCATCACTAGCGGCCCGGCCCGCGCCCAGCAGGTCCTGCGCGAGGCTCTGGCCAAGGGTGCGGATCGCGCGATTCATCTGGAGGACCCGAAGTTCGTGGGTCTCGATGCGTTTAACACCGCCAAGGCTTTCGCAGCGGCGATCAAGGACGAAACCTTCGACCTGATCTTTACCGGGCTGCAGTCTGACGATTATGGTTACGCGCAAACCGGCGTGATCCTGGGGGAGTTGCTGGGATTGCCGCACGCGACCATCATNNGGCATCAACAAGCTGCGCTATGCCACGCTGATCGGCATCAAGCAGGCGAAGAACAAGCCGTTGCGGAAGGTGGCGCTGGCTGAGGTGCAGTCGGCCATTGGCGAGAATCTGCAGAAGATTGACCGGCTGTATGTTCCGCAGAAAACGAAGAAGACGGAACACATTGAAGGCTCGCCGGGAGAGATTGCGAAGAAGCTTGTGGATAAGCTGCGGAATGAGGTGCGCGTGCTGTAGGGTTGAGCACGAGTCGGGAGTTGCGGTCGCGCACGCAGAAAACAGATTCCTCGGCGGGCTTCGCCCGCTCGGAATGACAAGATCGTTTAGGAGCGAGTGCCTGATATGGCCGATACGATTTTAGTAGTTGTCGAACAGCGCGAGGGGAAACTGAATCGCGTCTCCTGGGAAACCATCACAGCCGGCCAGGCCATCGCTGCCGCAACTGGGTGGACTTTGGAGGCGGCTGTCGTTGGAGGCAGAGCCGGGTCCGTTGCTGCCGAAGTTGCGGCGAAGAAAGTGGCGAAGGTCTATGCGGTCGAGGCTCCGAAACTGGAGCCCTACACGCCTGACGCTTTTGCGGCGGCGCTGAAGCAATTCCTCGCGGCGAAGCAGCCCAAGCTCGTGGTGATGCCGCATACGTATCAGGTGCGCGACTTCGTGCCCAAGCTGGCCACGGCCATGGGACGCACCGTCATCAGCGACTGCGTCGGCTTCAAGCACGAAGGTGGAAAACTCGTTTTCACGCGTCAGATGTTCCAGGGCAAGTTGGCCGCTGATGTCAGCTTCACCTGCGATGCTCCGTGGTTTGCGACGTTTCAGAA
>PLEA01000221.1 GCA_003136335.1 Acidobacteriaceae bacterium
GCCCCATCTTCGCGGCGCTCACGCGAAACTTGACCGCGATGCTCCTGCAGAATGCCGTGACATGCGCTCAGCCCCAAGCTGCCTTCGGGATCGACCGGCGCAGTTGGTTGAGTGCTGGCCGATGTGGTGGAAGGGATCGGTGCGGTCGCAATTCGAAGTACCGACGTGTCCCCCTGCCGTTCGGTGCTGAGGGTCAGAACTCGGGCACCGCTGTCGCTGAGCGCGTGCAGGCAGTTCGCGACGAGCTGCAGGCAGACTTGAAGCAACTGATTGGAATCCCCCAAAACTTTCGGCAGTGCGGGATCGAACTGNNTGCCGGGCAAAGCTGATCAGACTGGCGACCAGCGACTTCGTACGGCGAACATACTGCCCGATCTTTGCCGCAAGTGGCCGCTGCTCCTCCGTGAGCGGCGTGCTGAGCAGCATGTCGGAATAACCGAGCATGGCGGTGATTGGATTGTTGAGTTCGTGGGCCGCGCCCCCGACCAACTGACCAATCGAAGCCAGTTTCTCCGACTGAAGGACTTGGGCCTGCAGATGTTTAAGACTGTCAACCGATTCCCGTGAGTGTTGCAGCAATTGCGTCAGCTCTCGATCGAGCAGGTGCTGGCGCACCAGTACCATCACGCCCATCAAGAATGCGGCGATTAGAGTGAGGGAGAGCCGAAACACACGCATGGGGGAGGAGACGGCACCGTCCGACAGGGACCAAGCGGCGAACAAGGGCAGGGAAAAGACTGCGATCATGCTGCACCGGGCAATCCAAACGCCGTAGAGTGTGGAGGCTTCGCGGGCATCGGAGGTTGACTGCTCAGCCTTGGTCCGCAGGCCAATCCATGTGAGACACGCCATCGCCGCGACCAGGGGTATGTCGTATAGGCTGCCACTGTAGTACACCTCCCGGCCGATCGCCCAGTTCGCGACCGTGGAACTGGCGGCGTAACAAATGCTCATGCCAAGTAGACTGGCGTAGAGATTTCTCCAATGGCCTTTGCTGGTTAACCAGCACGCCGCCAAACCAAGCAAGAAAGCGATCTCCTCCGTGACATAGAGCGCGTTCAAGTGCCCGTTATACGCTGCCGCGTCGGCCATGACGTATTGCCATGGGATGACGATTAAGACATAAAGATAGAACCACCACATCAGCAACAGCGCGAAATCGAGCCGTCCCATGCGGGCGGAATACTCGTCCCGCGGAACGTGAGGACGCAAGGCAACCGCCGCCATCAGCGGAACGATGTGCAAGAAAATGATGACGTCGCCAGCAAAAATTACCGGTACGTCGCGACGGAGAACCACTTCGTAATAAGTCCAAAGCAGTTGGTACGACAGCCAGAAAAAAATGCCGAGTGCGATCAGCGACCAGAACAGCCGAATGCGTCCCCGAGAGCGCAGCATCAGCGGAACGAACGAAGCCGCGCCCGAAAGCAACAAAAGGCATTGCACGACGTCGCTGAACGCGGTCAGCAGAAAAGATCGGGGCAGGACGAGAGCGGCCACGATCAATGCCGCCCACAAACCGGCCACCGTCGCCAACCAGAGATGGGAACGCTTGCTCAAGACACTCCTCCGGCCCCATTCTAGATCGGATCGCAGAGCGGCACTGGTTACTGTAGTAATCGCGGACGACAAGCCGGGGACATGCACCTGCACTCCTACTTGCCGGTAAGCTTTTCTTATTCAATAATATGCAGCTAGCCCCACGCCTGTGGAGATGGACTCGATTGAATCCTCGCGTTGAGCGCTACCGACATTCCTGGAGACTGAGAATCGCCCCTGATCCCGGCGAGATCCGCCGGACCGAGCGCTGGCTGGCCACTGCGCGCTTAATGCTCGCCGTCTCTGCATTAGTGACGATCCAAATGGACCCGACGGAACTGGGCCCTTCCTGGGCCGCGTATGGGCTGTTCGTCTTCTACCTGGCGAATGGCATTCTCATTCTCATGTTGCTGCGGCGGCGGCAACAGTCCACGGCTGGGTTTCGTCTTTTGGTCCATACAGCGGATATCGTGTGGCCGGCCCTGATTTCGATATTTTCCGAGGGGCCGCGGACTCCTTTCTTCCTCTTCTTCGTTTTTGTTCTGGCGGCTGCCGCCTACCGCTGGGGCGTGTGGGAGACGCTGGGCACAGCTGCCGCCGAAGTCGCACTGCTGTGGACGGAGAGCTTTCTTGTTCTTCACCTTACCTTGGGACCGGGGGGATCTCTGCCATGGACAGCGTTGAGTGGACTGCGCGTGAATACGGTCGAATTCGAACCCAAACGTCTGTTCATGCTTTCCGTGTACCTGCTGGTGATGGGACTATTGCTGGGCTATCTGGCCGAGCAGCAGAAGCACCTGCGGGCAGAGAAGGCCGTGTTGACTGGGATTTTGTCGAGGATCCGGGTGGAAGCCGGCCTGACAGGAACCATTGAGCAGATCTTCCGTGAAGCCATATCCCTGTATGGCGCGTCCCAGGTGGTGGTCGCATCGCAGGAATCTCACAGTCAACGCGTCTTCGTGGGGGAGTTGAACGAAGACATCAGCAGTGCGCCCTCCGAGTTCCGCTGGTTGGAATCGGCCTCCCGGGACGCGAAAACCTATCTCGAAGGGTTTCCGGGAAACGTGTGTTATGCCGCGATCGACGGGGATCGATGGACCACCCTTGCACTGGATGACAACGGCCACCCGGCGCTAGTGGAGAGCATGGCGCCAATTTCCAAACTGCGGCAGGTGCGAACTTTTGATTCGATGATTACGGTTTCCNNGCGTGGGGGGGCCGGGTATTTCTGTTCGACCCGTCGTGGCGAGGCGAGAAGCAGGAGGGGCTGCGCTTTCTACTCGATCTGGTCCACCAGGTGGGGCCGGCCGTTTACAACGTTTACCTTTTGCACCGGCTGCGACGGCGGGCGGGAGCCGCGGAGCGCGCACGCTTTGCGCGGGAGCTGCATGACGGTGCGGTGCAGTCGCTGATTGCGGTCGAAATGCAGGTGGACGTGTTGCG
>PLEA01000188.1 GCA_003136335.1 Acidobacteriaceae bacterium
CCGATCACATCCACCTCGGTCTCGATTTGAGCGGCGGAACCCACCTGATTCTGCAGGTTCAGGTCAACGACGCGGTGAACGTGGTGGCGCAGAATGCCATGGAGGTTCTGAAAGAACAACTGCGCACCCGGAAGATTGACTTCGCCGATATCACTCAGCCGGACCAGCAAAACAATCCCGACCATTTAGTGCTGAAAGGTGTGCAGCCCGGTGCCCGCGGCGACCTGCTTAGCATCGTGCAGGAGCGGCTGCCCGAATACGACATTACCGGCGCCCCCGACAATACCTGGAACCTGTCGATGAAGCCCTCCGCACTGAAAGATCTGAAGAGCAAGGCGGTAACGCAGGCCATCCAGACCATCCGCAACCGCATTGACGCTCTCGGCGTCAGCGAGCCGACCATTGAGGAACATGGACTCGGCGACTACCAGATTCTGGTGCAACTCCCGGGCGTGGACGATTTCGGCCGCGTGAAGGACATCATGCAGTCGACCGCGATGCTGGAGATCAAGCAGTCTCTGGGCGGGCCCTATCCCAGCGAGCAGGCTGCGCTGCAGGATAAGGGCGGGGTCATACCCTCGGATTCGCTTCTACTTCCTGGTCACAGTATGCCCGGGGCCGAGACCGAGGGACCGGCGTGGTACCTGGTCTCGCGTATTTCCGCGGTGAGCGGCAAAGATCTGCGGGATGCCCAGGCCAGCACCGACCAGACCGGCCAGCCCAGCGTGACTTTTTCGCTGACAGGTGAAGGTGGACAGAGGTTTTACAGCTTTACTTCCGCCCACGTCGGCGACAGCCTGGCCGTGGTGCTCGACAATAAAGTGCAAGAAGTTGCCAACATCAAGGAGCCGATTCGCGACCAGGGTTCAATCAGCGGCGGCCGTATGACGGAGCAGCAGGCCAAAGATCTTTCCATGATCCTGCGCTCCGGCGCTCTACCTGCGAGTATCAAGTATCTGCAAGAGGAAACCGTCGGACCGTCGCTGGGCGCAGATTCGATTCGCTCCGGCGTGCGTGCCGCCGTCATCGGTATGGTGGCCGTGCTGATTTTCATGCTCGTTTACTATCGCGGAGCGGGTATCAACGCAGATGTGGCGCTGATTATGAACCTCATTATTTTGCTGGGGTTCCTGGGATGGTCCACCATTGCAGGGGTCAACGTTGCCCTGACCTTGCCGGGAATCGCGGGTGTGATCCTGACGGTCGGCATGGGCGTGGATTCCAATGTGCTGATCTTCGAGCGCATTCGCGAAGAGTTGCGCAATGGTAAAACTCCGCCCTCGGCGGTAGATCAGGGCTTCAGCCACGCCTGGATCACCATCGTGGATACGCACGTCACCACCATCGTTTCCGCCGCGATTCTCTTCATCTTTGGTACCGGTCCGGTAAAAGGATTCGCCACCACGCTCACGTTCGGCTTGCTCGCGAACCTGTTTACCGCCGTGTTCGTGTCGCGCTTCATCTTCGACTGGGTGCTCAGCCGCAAGCAGCGCGGCGAAGCTCTCAGCATTTAGAGGATTGGGTAATTGAGTAATTTTGTAAATTTGAAACTCCTCCGGAATCCGGTCGCCCAGGGTCTTAAGAATTACAAAATTACAAAATTACAAAATTACCAAATCTTCGCTATGTCATAGAAAATAAGGGGCTAAACAAACCCGTGGAGTTCTTTCGCAATACCAACATAGATTTTCTGGGCAAAAAGTGGTATTTTCTCGCCTTTTCGCTGATCTTTAGCGTCGCAGGCCTTATTTCCATGTTGTTCTGGCACCACATTCCGTGGGGCGTAGACTTCCGTGGCGGAACCCTTGTGTACGTGAAGTTCTCGCATACGCCTGACGAGAATGCGCTCCGCTCCGAGCTGGACCGCGCCGGCCTGCGGAATTTCAAACTTCAGCGTTTGGGTGTCGCCTCCAACAACGAGGAGTTGATTGACCTCGACGTGCGCGAAACCAGCGAGCAGGCCCTCGATCTAGGCAAGTTGAAGATCATCCAGGCGCTGGAGACCCATGCTCTCGCAGGCAAGACCGACCTGAACAACGCCAGTTTTTTGACCATCAAGAACTACCTCATGGATAAAGATCCACTGCACATTGGTCCCGATGACCAGAAATATGGGGCACAGGCGCAGGCCATCCTAGATTATCGCGATAAGGTCCAGGGCGGCGTGTTGAATTCTGCCGACCAGTTGCAAAGCGCCCCCGGAGTGGACCGTGCCGTCGTTGCGTCGCTCCCGGACGGTTTCTTTGTTTCTGACTTTGGCATACCACATGTCTCGATCATCGGCCCCCAGGTCGGCTCCCAATTACGCACACAGGCCGGATTGGCCACGCTTTATTCGCTGCTGGGGATGCTGGTTTACCTAGGTTTCCGGTTTGAATGGATTTACGGCGTCGCAGCGGTGTTGACGGTGTTTCACGACACGCTGATCACTGTAGGAGTCTTTTCCCTCAAGAATCAGGAAATCACCTTGACCGTGATCGCCGCCATCCTCACCCTGATTGGTTACTCCAATAACGACACGATCGTGGTATTTGACCGCATCCGCGAAAACATTAAACTCATGCGGCG
>PLEA01000698.1 GCA_003136335.1 Acidobacteriaceae bacterium
ACGCGCTGCAGCATCGCGGGCAGGAATCGGCAGGGATTGTTACCTCCGATGGGCTGACTTCGCGGGCTCACAAGGCAATGGGGTCGGTAGCGGACATTTTCACCGAAGACGTGCTCTCGAAAATGCGTGGCACGCTGGCTATTGGCCATACGCGCTACTCCACCGCCGGAGACTCGGCGCTGCTGAATGCGCAACCAATTCTGGTGCAATCGAACAAAGGCTCGATTGCCGTGGCGCACAATGGCAACCTGGTCAATGCCATACAGGTTCGCGCGCGATTGGAGAGGCAGGGCTCGATTTTTCAGACCAGCAGCGATACCGAAGTCATCGTTCACTTGATCGCGCTTTCCAAGGAGCACACGCTGCCGGAAGCGGTGGCGGATGCGCTGCGGCGGGTCGAAGGAGCATTTTCGCTGGTGATGATGAGTAATGACCGCGTCTTTGCGGTGCGCGATCCGCGCGGCTTCCGGCCGCTGGCCATGGGACGGATCGCGGCGCTGGAGGGTCAGAAGCACGACACCATCGTCTTTGCCTCAGAGACCTGCGCCTTCGATCTGATTGGCGCCGAGTACGTGCGCGACGTAAAGCCGGGCGAGTTAATCGTAGTGGGGCCAGAAGGAATTAGTTCGCGGTTCTATTCCACGGCCGCGCCGCAATCGAGCTGCATCTTCGAGCATGTCTACTTCTCGCGTCCCGACAGCATCGTTTTCGGCCGCGCGGTGCAAACCAGCCGCGAGGAACTGGGGCGCCAACTGGCGCGGGAAGCGGGGGTCGAGGCCGATCTTGTTGTCCCAGTGCCGGATTCCGGAGTGACTGCGGCGGTGGGTTACGCCGCAGAGAGCGGGATTCCGTTTCGTTTTGCGTTGATCCGCAACCATTACGTGGGGCGCACCTTCATCGAGCCCAGCCAGAGCGTGCGCGACTTTGGCGTGAAGCTGAAGCTGAATCCGGTGCGCTCGTTGCTGCAAGGCAAGCGCGTGGTGCTGATCGATGACTCGATCGTGCGCGGCACCACCAGCCGGAAGATTGTGCGTATGATCCGCAGCGCGGGGGCGAAGGAAGTGCACATGCGCGTCTCCTGCCCGCCGACAATTTCGCCTTGTTACTACGGCGTGGACACGCCTTCGAAGAAACAGCTCATTGCCGCCAACAAGTCGGTCGATGAGATTCGCGATTACATAGGCGCGGATTCGCTGGCTTATCTCTCGCTGGAAGGCCTTAAGAAAGCTTGCGGTGAAGGAGAGAAAATCTCCTATTGCTCGGCGTGTTATACGGGGAATTATCCGACCGACATTATCGACGTCGAAGAAATTCAGCCGGCAGCGGTGCGCCGCTAGGCGTCCGGCGGCAAAGACAGCAGATTGCTCGCGTCGCTCGGAATGACAATAAAATCTAGTCGGAGCGGCCTTACGGTGCGCCCCGAAATTATTGATGGAAAGACTTTCAGGCCCGGGGCTTTCGCGCCTGTACAACGCGCGGGATGGACTGCAGATCTGGAATGATGCGAATGTCCTCCCAAGACTCGTCGTTTGAAGCACCCAGAAGATGCCGGACCGGGCTCGCGATGGTGCCGCTGATTTCCAGGATGAGCCATCCCCCAGGGCGCAGAGCTGCGTGAGCTTGCGGAAGCAGGCGGGCGATGACCTCGACTCCGGCAGTTCCGGCAAAAACAGCATTGCGCGGCTCGAATTTCCGGACCTCCAGTTGAACCTGATCTTCCTCCGATTCGCCTACATACGGCGGGTTGGAGACCACGAAGTCCAGGTCGATCAGATTGAGCCCTTCGAGCAGGTCCGCTTGATGGAACTGAATGCGCCCCTCGAACTGATGGCGCGTGGCGTTGGCGCGAGCGACTTCGAGCGCGGCAGACGAAATGTCAGTGCCATGAATTTGTGCGTCAGGAAGCTCTTTGGCTAGAGCTAGGGCGATGCAGCCCGAGCCGGTTCCAATGTCGAGGATGCGAAGAGGGATTGTGTGGGGCGGGCACCCTTGCCCGCCAGCCCTCCCGTCAGCGGCGAGAGTTAGCACAGCTTCGATTATGTGTTCAGTCTCAGGGCGGGGAATGAGAACCGCGGGGGTAACGATCAAGTCCATACCCCAGAATTCCTGATGTCCGGTGATGTATTGTGCGGGGAGACCACGGACGCGTTCGGCAAGAGCGGCATCATAGCGTCTCTGCTCTTCGGCGCTAAGTTCTCGCTCGGGATGCGCGAAGAGGTAGGCGCGGTCGCAGTTGAGCGTGAACCGGAGGAGCAACTCAGCATTAAGCCGCGGGGATGGAACCTGCTCTGCGGTGAGACGGGCAATCGCAGAGCCTAAAGATGCTTTTAGCTTCACGAACAATTCTAACCACAGCGGACACGGGGTACACGGATTTCTGAGATCCCTTGTCCCGCACCGATCTTGCGTGATTTTCACAGAATCCAAAACAACGGTTGCGCTCGTGCAATGCAGGGGAGCGATACGAAATCGCGGAAACCCGCAGTAGGTGGGCTTTTGCGGAAAGTATCTGCACCAAAACCGGTCATGCGCTTGTGGACGTGCGGCACTCGATTGAAAACATGGTAGTTACAAGGCGCGATTTTTCGTTGACGAAAAAAATAGAAGGAGTACAAGAGGATTGTTCTTTGACAGCTTCTTAAGTTTTTCCGGTTGGTGCGGCGTCCGGGGCTCAAGCGGAGTCACTTTCCTGATTGCAAGATTGGGAAGGAGGGTGAGCAAGGGTCTATAGCAAAGCGCTCGTTGAGGAGAACCCAGAAGAAATGTTGAAGGCAGGATAGAGTTCCGAGGCGTAGGGTAGGTTTATCCGGTTGGCGGTGAGCCCGGAGCCCAAGCGAAGATCGCGCGCGGCACCCCGCAAGGGAAGCAGCGAAAGCAGGTCGAGCAAAGGTCAAACGCGAGCTACTGGCCGAGACGAATGGACCTTACACCACCTCGGAACTCTCTTACTTTTTGTCCGTCGAAGTTCCTTCTCCATAGAGTATCAGGTCTTAGGTGTTACGTCTTAGGTCCGGTCGACGCATCTGGCTTGGCTCGGCGCACCAAAAACCTCAGACCTCTTCCTCACTTTCCCCCGTTCCCCGGCCCGCCAACCGAATAAATCCTGGGAATCCGCTGCTCCAGCGGCGGCAGCGCCGGGAAGACCGCGTGCGGCTCGGTCTGGTACCAGTACGCGACGGAGAAATAATTATCCGACCGGTGATTGGCATGACCGTGTTCGATCGTCGCCCGCAGAGACTTCGTGAACGGAATCGGCGAATCTAGGTGAAACCGATAAAGCGACCAGCGGCCGCCAGCGCGTTCTTCTCCGACCACGGGCGCTCCAAACAATCCATAGGAAAACGCATGCCCGCCGAAATCCCACGCTCCCAGAAAATAATCTTCCGACCCGGTTCCATTGATGGACGGCAGCGTCTCCCCATCGACGAAAAACATGTCGTCGCCCTCGCCCCACCAGCCATTTTGATTCTGCAGAACAGACATGGTCACGCCTACGAAATGCCCGCGTCCGGTGCCTTCCATCCAAACGTAGTTGCCTTCTCCGTTCAGATTCTTTTTGCTGTCGACTAGCGGGTCGCCATTCGAATGCCAGTCATTGGTCCAGCCATGGGCCGGCGCGGCCTGCCGATATTGCGCGTGGAAATAAAGCAGATCCACCGGCAGCGGCTTGCTGTAGACCCGATAGTCGATATTGAAATAGAAGGCGTCGACTTTGCGCGAGCCCTCGTTCGTGACGGTAATGCGAACGTGCTTCTCGAAAGGCATAGGGAAGAAGCTGTTTAGAGCCTTGTCGGAGCCCACCGATAAGGGCAGCGACTGATAGAGGTGGTAGTCTCCCAGTCCGAGCCCGAAGAAGTCGCCCACCGGCGTCTCCACGCTTGGTGTGGCCTCGCCGTCCCAATACATGCGCAGGACCAAAGCCTTCAGATGATTCGGGTCGTCGCTGGCGATGGTGAACCAAACATGGCTGATCATCCCCGGCCCGGCGTCGTCGAGCAGCGTAAGAGTCTCGCCGGCTGCGAGCGTCCGAGCGTCCGCGTTGCCCCCGCAGCGGTCGTAGCTGGAAGCTCGCTTCTGAACGTAGTCCTTCGCCTGCGGGAGGCTGGAGAGCCAAGTGGCGGGATCTTGCGCTAGCAGCGGGAGGGTTACAAAACAAAACGTGAGTAGAGCGAGAAGCTTCTTCATCGGACTCTCCTCTGGAGAGAGCGGGCTCACTTCTGTAAGCCTTGGCATGGTGATTCTATCCCGGTTTCAGCGTTGCCGTAGTCCACGGATGGTATTTGGGAGGGCACAGCTTCAACCGTGCCGTAAGCTCCGTGACTGATGTGGGCTTTAGTGTGTGCTGGAGAACGAAATTTCTGGGAAAGCGGTGGAATGAAACTACAAAATTCCAGACCCGAAGGAGCGGCATCCATTAGCACCGGACGTAAGGCCAGGGTGCCGGTTGGGACGGTCGAACGAGTTCCGCAGGGACGGCAATGGTGCTCACGCACACACTTTAGCCCCAGCGGGCTTGGTCTGCGCTTGGCTTGAAAGTGGTCTAGGCGAAAGAATTCAGAATGTCTTGAGCGAAGGCCGCGCAGCTTGCCCGGTCGGGAACCGGTGACGCAATGGGCTCCGGATATTCGTCGTAAGTCCGATCGTCAAGGAGCCTGCCGTTTTTGGCTTTCCTTACACCGCCCCACTGCTTGAAGAAAAACGCCACATCCTCACGCCGACATAGCCTGAGAATGCTCTCAACCCACTTCGCTTCCATCGGCCGGGCGCCATTGCCGCTCTCGCCGCCGACGATGGCCCAATTCATCCCAGATATATCGAAGTCGTCGAGATCCTCTAAGAGAGGCTCAATTGAAAGGAACTTCATGGCCGCGGGCGCCCCCCGGAGATGCTCGATGCGGGGTAAACCATACTTCTTGTCCTCAACGCTGACTCCCCACCAGATGTGCTGCTCCTCGGCTGCAAAACGCAGTCTCGTAGAAAGCAGCTCTTGGAGGCGCTCGGAACGCTTCGTAAGCACCTGATAAGTATGCCAGTTGGCCTCGACCATTACTCGCACCACATCCTCGATATAACCATCCGGGACGCCGGGCTGGAACAGATCACTCATGCTGTTAACAAAGACGGTCCGTGGACCTGGCCACTTGAAGGGTTCGGCGAGCTTCTCTGGGACAAGGCGAAGGTCGAAGCCTTGCTCGTAAGGGTGGCCTTTCACGCCGCGGAAGCGCTCTGCGAACGTCTCAGCATAGCAGTGTTTGCAGCCGGGACTGATCTTCGTACACCCCCTGAGAGGGTTCCACGTTGCATCCGTCCACTCGATTTTTGAATGTTCGCTCATGGCTGGTCGCCTTTCATACTACCAATGCTCGGCGTTAAGTAAAGGACTGTCTCATCAGGGCTGCTTATTGAGCAGGCTCATAATCCGTTGCCTCTCAATGACTCCCGCCGGACCCTCGCGCGTGACTTGCGCCCATTGCGTGACCTGACTGAGCCTGAGGCGATGTTCAACTGCGGGACGATGGATGGCGATGACGAACTCAGTCATCGGTCCCACTTCGGCGGTCATCTTGTCCGCCCGGAACTCAGCCACGGCCAGCGCAACGGCTTCATAGAGCGATTCTGCTTGAACTTCAACGTCATGCGGGATTCCGTTGGTGTCGGTAAACGAGACCCTGCAGCGGTTCATGGGAGCATTATAACGCTATTCGCCTTTTATTCGCCTTAAGGCAGCGCAGCCAAATTCGAAGGGGCACTAGAGTTGCATTGACGAGAGTCGGTTTTTTGAGAGAATCAAGATTCTGACCCAACAAACCATTTTCGGCGGCCCATGGACTCAGCGAAAGCTGGAAGTGCTGAGCAAATACTTGCGCGCCTACACGAAGATATTCAAGCGCAACACATCAGCGCAGTTCTTCGAAATAAGTTATGTGGATGCTTTCGCAGGAACTGGCGAGATCCCAAGACGGGAACTGAAAGGTTTTTTTCGCGATGATCCGGAATTACTCAAGTCGGAAGAAGAATTCCGTAAGGGCAGTGTGAAACGGGCGCTCGAAGTTGACCCCCCTTTCGATCATTACGTATTCATCGAGAAAGACGGAAAAAAATGCAAGGAACTCGCGGCCTTGGCTCAGGACTTTCCGAATACGGATATCAAGGTAGTGAACGAAGACGCAAATACTGCCCTTCTGCAATGGTGCCGGCAACTGGATACGAAGCGGCAGCGCGCAGTGGTTTTTCTTGATCCATTCGGTGCATCAGTGGAATGGAAAGTCATTGAGGCAATCGCGGGTACAAAAGCGGTTGACCTGTGGATTCTCTTTCCTTTCGGGGCGATAAACAGGATGTTGGTCAATGATGGGTTGCCGCCGAAGTCCTGGGCGAAAAGATTGACCCGTATTTTCGGGACGAACGAGTGGGAAAAATTTTACTCGACAAGTTCATGGAAATCTCTCATAGACCCCGACAATCGAGTGCAACGTGTGCACCGGACCGCCGATCAGAAACAGATAACGACGTTTTTTCGGAAACGCCTTCAAGACAAGTTCGCAGCAGTGGCTGAACCGGGATTTCTTTTCAATTCAAGAGGATCTCTGCTGTTTGTTTTGTTTTTTGCGGCGGGAAACGAAAAAGGCGCAAATGCAGGGCTCAAAATAGCCAATGACCTCTTGCGGGACCTGAATGACCAGATCCGGTAGGGTCAAGGGGCACGCTCAGCCTACGAAAAACCCAACACAACCCAACCCAACCCACAAAATGATAGGTCTTATACGACTTCCGCGTATTTAGGCATTCCCCGCGGTTCTCTAAGTTGTTGTAAAACCTATTCCCGCAGCGCTGTCACGGCAGCGCGCTGGCCCTAACAGAATAGTCGACCGGTCGGCTGACTGTCGGTGAGTCGCCAATGCCACGTTCGCCGCGTTTGAGACCCGTGGGTGCCTGTTGTGTGCTGATTCCTATCAGTTTTAGTAGCCATATCTGACCAGCCTGTTTTTCCCCCAGTTTCAGC
>PLEA01000451.1 GCA_003136335.1 Acidobacteriaceae bacterium
TCCAGCGCGGCCCGGAATTCCGTCTGCTCGTGCTGCTCGCGGCTGCCTCCGTATCCCTGGCGCAGACGCAAGCCCTGCAACCCGACGATCAACCCAGCACCATCCGCGGCACCGTGGTTAACTCAGTCACCGGCGCCCCCATCGCGCGCGCCCTCGTCTTCACTCCCGGCAATCACATCGCAATGCTGACCGACGGCGAAGGCCACTTCGAGTTCACTCTGCCTAAAGTCGCCAACGATTACACATCCGGTCCCAACGGAGGTCAACGTCACATCTTCGGTCCCTCGGCGCTGATCGCCCGCAAGCCCGGCTTCCTGGAAAACCCAACTCCTCATACTCCAGTCGAGGCGACTCCGGGCACGGAGGTCACCCTCTCCCTCCTGCCCGAAGCGCTAATCAAAGGCCGCGTCGTCTCCTCCGAGACCGATCCAGCTGCAGGCATCAATGTGCAGCTTTTCTCCCGGCAGGTGCAAGATGGCCGGCCCAAGTGGGTGCCCGCAAGCTCAGCCCAAGCAAACTCCAACGGCGAGTTCCGATTTGCCGAACTCCAGCCCGGAACTTACAAACTAATGACGCATGAACTGTTGGACAACGATCCCGCCATCGCGGTCCCAGGCGGTCAACAATACGGATTTCCCCCCGTCTATTTTCCAGGCGCCTCCGACTATTCTGCGGCCGGCACCATTCAACTCACCGCAGGACAAACCGTCCAGGCAGATATTCCCATTACTCATCAGCCCTACTTCAACGTAGAAATTCCCGTCGCCAACCCAGACCCGAACACAAATCTCAACGTGTCCGTCTCGGTACAGGGATACAGCGGTTCCGGCTACGCCCTCGGCTACAACGCCCAAAAACAGAGGATCGAAGGTCTGCTGCCCAATGGAAAATATCTTGTGGAGGCAACTGCCCAGAATTCGGGCTTCGGGCAGGTCAATCTCTCGGTCTCTGGGGCGCCCGCCCAAGGCCCAAGCCTCACTCTCGTTCCAAACAGTTCAATCCCTGTGCATGTTACAGAAGAGTTCACCGCAAGCGATTGGAAGGCCGAGGGAATGTGGAGCGATGGAAAGCGTTCCTTTCCCATGCCTAAGTTGAGGCTCGATCTAAACGTTAGAGCCGAAGCTGCGGACGACTTCGCGCCCCAGACCGGCGGAAACCTTCGTCCCCCCACAGGACCGAACGACGATTCGATGATTCTTGAAAACCTTGCGCCCGGTCGATATTGGTTGCGAGCAGACGCGGTTCGTGGCTACGTGGCATCGGCAACAATGGGCGGCGTCGATTTGCTGCGCGAGCCATTCACGGTCGCCCCAGGCTCGAGTACCCCGATCGAAATAAAGTTGCGCGACGATAACGCGGAAATTGTGGGCACTGTAGCAGGTGTAACGCCCGCCCCACCGACCGCCGCTAATTCGGCCGATATCGGGCGGTTTTGGCAGTCGGCGTATGTGTACTGTGTTCCCCTGCCAGATAGCACCGGTAAGTTTCTGCCGCTCTCAGCCTCTTCCGACGGAAAGTTCGATTACCAGATGGTAGTGCCGGGCACCTACCGCATACTGGCCTTCGCGAACCCGCAACCAAACCTTCCCTACCGCGATGCCGAAGCCATGCGGCCCTATGAATCCAAGGGTCAGGTTGTCCACCTGTCTGCCGGACAGAAAGCCAGCGTCCAACTGCAGATGATTTCCGGCATCGAGTGAACCATGTCAACCGATTCCATCTCGGCGCGAGCGTTTTTATCGACGACCATCTTATTAACCATCATCTGCCTGCTCGGAGACCCAACCTTCTCTGCAGCGCAAACTGCCACTCCGCCTCAACCATCAACATCCGCCGGCAGCTACCGAATCGCTGGCATTGTAGTAAGTAAAACCGACGGCCATCCTCTAGCCCGAGCCCGCATCACGCTGCGAGATGCGAAGGAACCGCAGAAGTTTGAGTCCCTCGTCACGTCGGAAGACGGCGAGTTCGAGTTCAGCAGAGTGCCCGCCGGCAAGTACGATCTGCACGGCGCGAAGCGCGGATACATCTCCGCCTCCTACGATCAGCATGAAATGTTCTCCACCGCCATCGTAACCGGCGCTGGCCTAGAGACTGAATCCCTTGTCCTGCGCCTCGCCCCGGCGGCAATCATTTCTAGCAAAATCCTGGACGAAGCCGGTGATCCCGTCCGCCACGCCACCGTAACGCTTTACTATGACGATCACAGTAGCGGTGTCGATCAAATCAGACAGGCTCGCGGGGCTCAGAGCGACGACCAGGGAGCCTTCGAGATCGCCTCCCTCATGCCCGGCACTTATTTTCTGTCGGCCAACGCCAGGCCCTGGTACGCCATCCATCCCGCCTCGGATTCTCCGAATTCAGCTTCGGAGCCCCAGCCTGCGCCCCAAAATTTAGATCGATCTCTCGACGTAGCCTATCCCGTAACCTACTACCCCGACGTCACTGACGCGGACAGTGCCACGCCGATCCCAATCCGCGGCGGCGAGCGCCTGCAGGTCGAAATTCACTTAAACCCAGTTCCCGCTCTGCATCTGCTCTTTCGTGTGCCCAACAATGGCAATAAAGGAGATACTTTTCTCCGACTCGAGCAACCCGCTTTCGACGGTTCCACGTTCTTGCAAAGCGATATCGTTCACACCGTATCGCCAGGCCTCGTCGAAATTACCGGCGTTCCCGCCGGCCGCTACAACGTCCACTTCTATGGAGCCGGCTCAGGAATCCAAATGAACGGAGTGGATCTCGGCAAAGATGGCGAGGAAATTGACGCCTCCGCCGGCGAAGCGCTGAGCACCGTCAAGGTGTCGGTGCAATTGTCCGGCGAAACCGCACTACCGCCACGGCTTATGATCGGGTTGCGTTCCGCGCACAGATCGATGGCCGGCGTGCAGCCAGTCAACGCCAAAGGAGAAGCCGAGTTCCAGCAAATCGCTCCAGGACGATATGAACTTTTGTTTTGGGGACCGCCCCGGCCCTACTCCATTGCGCATATTTCCGCCGAGGGCGCCGAAGTCTCCGGCCACACAATCACTGTGACCGCCGCCGCCTCTCCGTCCGTTTCGCTGACTCTGGTGGGCGGCAGCTTAAACGTGGAAGGGACGGCCAAGCGCGGGGACAAACCTTTCGCCGGAGCGATGGTTGTCCTGGTCCCCAAGAATCCAGAGGACAATCGCGACCTTTTCCGCCGCGATCAAAGCGACCTCGATGGCACATTCAGTTTGCGCAACGTAGTCCCCGGATCCTACACGGTTCTGGCCATTGAAAACGGATGGGATCTCGATTGGTCCCAGCCCGCGGTAATTGCTGCGTACATGAAACATGGCCGCACCGTTCAAGTCGGCAATCCCCCCGGTCGCCCCATGAATCTCACAGAAGCCGTCGAAGTTCAATCCAAGTAGGAACCGCTGCCGCGGAACTTTCGTCTCTATTCGGTCCGTGCAGGAAATTCCAGGCAAGGCCGCAATCGGGGAGGGTGAACCGGGGCCTGTTCCGATGGCGGATTTCTTAACTCATGTGATTCCCTTCCATCCGACCGGGTATGTTCAGTTCATTACCTAGGTCATCGTCGTCCACTGTTTCATCTCCACAAACTGCCGATCTAAGAAGTAGATTGATCTTCGTACGCGAGCTGAGCGGGAACAGGGAGATTGTTCGTATATGAAAAACCCGCATGAGCACATTCCGTTTTGCCAAACCCGTTCGGCCATTGCCGCCTGCTGTCCATCATGTCGATGGGCGCTTTTACAGTGGAGTCAGCCTTCGCCTGAGCCCAGCTTCGAGAAAAAACTGACCCCGGAAGATCAGACGTTCCTGACAGAATTGCTCATCTCTTTCTGAACCGAATCCGAGTTGCAATGCCGGACAGGCTCCAATTGCCCCGTGAAAAGTAAAGCCGAAAGCCATTTTCCTAAAACGGGAATGCCGTTCTCATATCGCTGCACCGATGCCCTTTCTCCTTGACTTTCCCCACTCTCCAGCTAATCTGAAAACCGGCTCCTCTCTCATTGACAAGAAATGCTAGGTAAGTCCTTTGAATGGAAGATTTTGCCCCTAAGTTATTGAGGCCCTTCGATTTTTCTGCGCTTTGCCCGCTAAGTTGATGATTCCAATAGACCAAGGGGGAAGGGGCGTGGAGTAGCGAAAGAGTAAACACCATTCCAAAGTGGGGTCGCAACGCACGAGTCATTCCGGCTCCGAATAACTTCCCTGACTCCTCCTCGTCCTTGCCACCTGCGGCCCGCAGTCGTACCATAGCGCCTTCCGTTCATCCGCTCGCAGGAGGTTTCATGCTCGACCGCCGTCATTTCCTTTCCACCGCAGCCACAGGAGTTGCAGCCTCAGTCGCCTTTCGCAGCAACTTGTTCGCACAACTGGAAAAAACTCCGCCTCTTCCCGATCGCTCCCTCCTCGATAAGAATGAAGACGCTTTCTGGGCCGAAATGCGGAAACAGTTCATCATTCCCGAAGATGAGATCTACCTGAACAATGGCACTGTCGGATCCAGTCCCGCGCCCGTGTTGCGCGCGATCTTCGACGGATATAACACCACCGAAAAAATGGACCAACGGGATCCCGAAGACTATCCCATTTGGGGATACGCAGCCTGGAATGAGTTCCGCGACCCGCTCGCCGAATTCGTAGGCTGCAAGCGCGACGAGATCGCGCTGCTCCGCAATGCGACCGAGGCTAACAGCTACATCGCCAACGGCATCGACATGAAGCCAGGCGACGAAGTCCTGATGACCGACCAGGAACATCCCGGAGGCGAACATCCCTGGGACCTCAAGGCCAAGCGCTACGGCGTCGTCATAAAAAAGATCACGCTTCCCCGCCCCGTGAAAGATGCTGCGCAGGTGCTCAATCTGTTCAACGACGCGATCACCCCGCGCACGCGCATGATTTTCTTCAGCCATATCACCACGTTCTCAGGAGTCGTGTTGCCCGCGAAAGAACTGGCTGCACTCGCGCGCACCAAAGGCATTCTCTCGGCCATCGATGGAGCGCACGTCCCAGGCATGATGCGCCTTAACGTAAGCGAACTAGGCTGCGACATGTATTCGGCGAGCCCACACAAGTGGCTGATGGCGACTAAAGGCACTGGTTTCCTCTACGTGCGCGACGAAGTCATCGACCGCGTGTGGAGCACGATCGCCACCGAAGGCTGGGACGATACGAAGATCCGCGCCGAGCGCTTCCAGCGCATCGGCAGTTCGAACGTGCCCGCGTTGTGGGGATTGCGCACCTCCATTAAACTGGCGAGCGACATTGGCATGGAGCGCATCGAGCGCCGTCACCGCCAAATGGGCGACTACATTCTCGACGAAATGAAGAAGCGCGGAGCCGAATCGTGGACGTCGCCCGACCCTGCGCTGCGCTGCGCGATTATCAGCGTGAACGTCCCGCCAGTTCCGCGCCTGGATCTGGAGAACTGGCTGTGGAAGACGCACAAGATCCGCATCCGCGGCGGCGACCCAAACAAACTGCGCCTGTCGACCCCCTACTATCTGCAGAAAACAGACATTGACCGCTTCCTGGAAAAGTTCGACGAATACAAGCGGGAGAAGAAGCTGGCGTAAGATTCCAGCGTGTTCCGCGTGGGCGAGTCGCCCGCGCCCACACGGTACAGCTAGTCGTAATACTCCAGCCCCAGGTGCGTAATCAGTTCCTCGCCCTTCAAATGGCGCAGCGTGTTCTTCAGCTTCATTAACTGAATGAAGAGATCGTGCTCTGGGTACAATCCTGGTGCGGTCATCGGAGACTTGAAGTAGAAGCTGAGCCACTCTTGGATGCCCAGGCCGCGCAATGCAGAGGATCGCTTCGCCAAATCGAGAAACAATACAAGGTCGAGCACGATTGGCGCGGCGAGAATTGAGTCGCGGCACAGGAAGTCTACCTTAATCTGCATGGGATAGCCCAGCCATCCGAAGATGTCGATGTTGTCCCAGCCTTCTTTGTTATCGCCGCGCGGCGGGTAATAGTTAATGCGAACCTTGTGGAAGATATTTCCGTAGAGTTCGGGGTAAAGCGCGGGCTGCAGGATGTGCTCCAGCACGCCCAGCTTGGATTCTTCCTTGGTCTTGAATGAACCGGGATCGTCTAGCACTTCGCCGTCGCGGTTGCCGAGGATGTTGGTGGAGTACCAGCCGCTCAGGCCCAGCAGCCGAGCTTTGAACGCGGGCGCCAAAACCGTTTTCATCAGCGTTTGGCCGGTTTTGAAATCCTTGCCGCAGATGGGAGCTTCATTCTGGCGCGAAAGTTCCAGCATGACAGGAAGATCGACGGTGAGGTTTGGAGCGCCATTGGCAAAAGGCACCCCTTCCATGAGAGAGGCGTAGGCATAGATCATCGAGGGCGCAATCAATTCGTCGTTCTCGCGCATCGCTTTCTCGAAGGACTTCAACGATTGGTGTGCAGCAGTCGGCTCGATGTAGGACTCGGTGGAACCGCACCACATGGTGATGAGGCGACTGGCGCCGCTCGTCTTCTTGAAGTCGCGGATGTCGTCGCGCAACTGCTCGGCGAGATCCATCTTTGTTTTGCCTTTTTTTACGTTAGGACCATCGATTTTCTTCACATAATTGTGATCGAATACCGCGGCGCGCGGCTTCACAGAAGTGAGAAACGGCTTTAACTGTTCGAGCAGGCGATAGTCGAGCACGCCCGCATTGGAAGCAGCTTCGTACATATTGTCTTCGAAAATGTCCCAGCCGGTGAAGACCAGGTCGTCGAGTCCGGCCAGCGGAACGAACTCCTTGACTTTGGGCGAGCGGCCGTCGGTGCGCTTGCCCAGACGCACAGTGCCCATCTGCGTGAGGGATCCGATGGGCTTGGCGAGGCCTTTGCGGATGGCTTCGACGCCGGCAACGAAAGTCGTGGCGACGGCGCCCATGCCTGGGATCATCACTCCGAGCTTGCCTTTTACGGGCTCGATGCTGCCGTTGGGTTTGGAACTGCTGCGCGACTTCGCGTGCGACTTCTTTTCGATTACTTCCACTCGTGCTGTGTTCTTTTTTGCGGTCTTCTGGCGTGTCGCCATAGGTTGGCTGCTTCCTCAGTAAGAATCAGGATGGAGGTGCAAACCTTGTATGTTCTCGTATTGGGCGGGAGTTTGGCAAACTTACAGGGCCAAACGCGGAGAATTTCGCTTCAATGGTGCTGCTTTGTCATTGAGCGGAGCGCCGCAGCATCGACTACTCCGGGGTCGCGGGACTTCGTTTCTCGACTCGCTGCGCTCGCTCAGGGCAGGCTCACGCGTGACAGCCGACTCGGCTGTCGCTAGGTGGGACTCTGCACAAATCAGAGCCATCACTTCTTTGCGTTGGACTCGTAGCGCGGGTTCGTTCAGAATGGAATCACTTCGCAACCGGCTCTGCAGCAGGTTCCCGCGAAGTTGATGTTTGCATGCATCCTTGTAGCGGCATGTAAATCTTCTGACCCCGTTGATCTCCACAAAAATCTGAGCCCACGCCGACCCGCTCGCACGGGCAGCGTGCTCTTCAGGCCCGCCCTTCTCACGGAGGGAAGAACAGGAGATTCCATGACCTCGATTCGTAATTTCGCATACGCCACATTGCTGGCGTTGACCGCTTTGAACTTCGCGCCCAGACTGGCTTCAGCTCAGGAACCTGCGCGCGGAAAGTTCACACTCACGCACGAAGTTCACTTCGGGAACGCCAAGGTTCCGGCCGGAGACTACGAGTTCTCCTTCGATCCCGACACCACTTCACGCATGCTGAGCCTCAACAAGCTCAGCGGGACTCGTGCGGGATATTTGCTTATGGTGCCCTCTACCGAGGACACCAAGCCGACTGATTTGAGCCGGCTTGTCCTTGAAACTACACCTGAAGGGAGCTACGTGAGCGCCATGCAACTGCCGGAGTTTGGCATGACGTTGCACTTTAACGTGCCGTCACACGCAACGGAGAAACAAATTGCCAAGGCTGCAACCTCGGCTGCGGCGTCGGGACAATAGTTTCTTTGATTGTGTATAAATCGAGGGCGGATAGCGAACCTGCTATCCGCCCTCGGTCTTTCTTGCCGGTTGCATCTGAGTCTTTGAGGAGAACGGGGAAATCAGTTCCTCGGCGGCTAAACAGGCTGCTGAAAAACTCTGTTTGATGACCGAATGGCTGAAGCCGCTGCTGATTTTACGGCACTTACGGCGCGGCTCGAAGCCACGCGCTTTCAAAACACAGCCGCAGGCCGAGTTTTTCAGCAGCCTGTAAAGCCGACAAAGATTGTGCGGCGCTTGCGGCCCGACTGAAGTCGGGCCCTTCCCGATTTCGATCCGGCTTAGGGTCCGATTGAAGTTGGGCTCTTTACTATTTCGGCTCGGCTTTCGTCCGCTCCGAACGCTGGCTGAATCTGCGAATTGCCCCGGACGTCGTCGCTCAGCACGATCGCTTCCGCAATTTCCTTCATGGGTTTGCGCTTTTGGCGACTCTGGCGTTGCAGCGCCAAATACGCTTGCTCTTCGTTCAGGCCGAGATCGCGTTGCAGAATGCCTTTGGCGCGCTCGACGATTTTTCTGGTTTGCAATTGTTCGGCGAGAGTTGAATTGGCTTCTTCCAGGCGCGCCAGTTCGAGTTCGGCGCCCACAAGAAATCCGACTGTGGAGATCATGCGAATCTCGCGCCGGCGGTAGACGTGGTGCTGGCGGTGCTGCAGGTTGATGACGCCCACGACGCGGCCACGGCACATCAAGGGTACCGACAGAAACGCCTCGTAACTGTCTTCCGGCAACTCGTGGAAGAATTGGAAGCGAGGATCGTGCGCGGCTTCTTCCGGGATGGCGACCGGCTCGCGGTGTTCTGCCACCCAGCCTGTAATGCCTTGTCCAACGCGAAGTTTCAGGCGGTTGACAACCTCGGGATGCGGGTTCTTCGAAGCTCGAAGGACAAGTTCGTCGCCTTCGAGGATGTAGATCAGACAAGAGTCGCACCTGACCAGAGCGGAGGCAAATTCAACCACGCGGTTCAGAACTTCGTGAAATCCGTTCGCGGTACCCAGGCGGATGCTGATTTCGTGAAGTACATCGACGTGTGAATCCTCAACAGATATAAAAGGTTCCATGTCATACATTATCGATCTTGTAGAGATTATGTCTAATTCCAAATTTTGATAGATGCGATAAAGGATTTCCGTCGTGATTGTTACCAATGTTTAACATCTTTTGCCAGGATTGCGCATCGGGTTGCGGGGGGAATGCAGTGTGCGAAGCGGGGGAAACCTCGCAGGCTGGAGTTCTGTGGTTCTTTGGATGTACCGGACGATTTGCGTGAGAACATGTGTCGTCCCTGCGGAGTCTGTGGCCTAACGTTTCTTTCGCCCCTTCCGGGCTCGCTCGTCGTCTGCGGTGTTACCCACAGCTTACGCTGTGGGCTGCATTCTTTCGCGTCTACGCGGCTTGAGTTTTGCTTGGGCCTCCTGTTTTTTGTGCGCTTGTGTTACACCATTCGAATGCCCGATAAAATTGCCCTTGTTACTGGTGCATCTAGCGGCTTCGGATTGCTGACATCCATCGCACTGGCGAAAGCTGGATTCCGCGTGGTGGCTACCATGCGCGATCTGGGACGCCGCGACCGCCTGGACCAGGCTGCTGCGGCGGCAGGAGTCGGCGCGAAGCTCGATGTGCGGGAGTTCGACGTTACGAAATTCGACGCGATCCAGGCATTCGTCGACACCGTGGTGAGCGACTACGGGCGGCTGGACGTTCTACTCAATAATGCTGGATTCGCCGTGGCCGGATTTGCGGAAGATATCAAGCTGGAGGAACTGCGGCTGCAGTTCGAAACAAATTTTTTTGGCGCGGGCGCGATGACCAAAGCCGCTCTGCCGACCATGCGGCGGCAACGATCAGGACACATCATTCAAGTGTCGTCGATCGCGGGATTGCATGGGGCGGTCACGGGGAGCAGTTATTCGGCATCAAAGCATGCGCTGGAGGATGGAGCGAATCGCTGCGCATGGAGGTGAACTCGCTCGGCATAAGAGTTGTTCTGGTCGAACCGGGCGCTTTTCAGACCGACAGTTGGACGCGCGGCGCGGCGATGGGAGAGCAGGCTACGAAGCAGACTTCGCCAAACATGGCGCGCAGCCTGCGCATGCGTTCAACGATTGAGAAACTTCCCAAGCGCGATCCGATCGCCGTGGCGCGCGTGATTGTTGCCATTGCCCAGAATCCGAATCCCATGCTGCGATATCTGGTAGGGCGCGATGCGAAGATCCAACTGGCGATGAAACGCATGCTGCCTTGGAAGTGGTACGAGAAGGTGATCGCGAATTTCTTGAAGATCGACTAAAAGTTTTACCACAGTGCACACGAAACACTGAGGACTTCACTTTTTGTCTCTCGACTACGGGCTTCAGGGTTTCGCGTCAAGGTCGACTACTTTGACGGGCAAATCCCAGTGCGCGTCGAGGATTTCGAAGCGGCG
>PLEA01000173.1 GCA_003136335.1 Acidobacteriaceae bacterium
GGTCATCGCCGCCGGCAGCGGGAGGAACAAGCAACTCCTCGTCAATGGATATGGCATGACCTCGTTGACTCCGATCACGAAGATGATGGCGCATCTTCCGCTGGCATTTCTCGACCACCCGCCGCAGGATGCGCTCGACATTTGCTTCGGGATGGGAACTACGTTCCGCTCGCTGCTGAGCTGGAAGATCCAGACTACGGCCGTCGAACTGGTGCCCAGCGTGCCACGGCTGTTCAGCTATTTTCACAGCGATGGCGCCGACCTTCTGCAATCGCCCCGGGCACATGTGGTCNNGATGGCCGCCGCTACCTGGAGCGCACGACGCAGCGCTACGACGTCATCACAATTGATCCTCCGCCACCTGTGGAGGCCGCAGGATCAAGCATGCTTTATTCGGAGGAGTTCTATGCCGTGGCGCGGAAGCGGTTGCGCCGCGGCGGCATTCTGGCGCAGTGGCTGCCCGAGGGAGACGCGCAGGATGTCGCGGCAGTCGCACGCGCCCTGCACAACTCGTTCCCCTACGTCCGTGTGTTGGGCAGCGTAGAGGGTTGGGGCTTTCACTTTCTGGCGAGCGAACAGCCGCTTCCTGCTGTCAGCGCCGAAGAGTTGCAGAGCCGGATGCCGGCGGATGCAGTCGCGGATCTCACCGAGTGGGACCCGCCACCGGGAGGGAGTCCTGCGGTGTTTCTTGCCTTTGATACGGTACTGGAGAATGAGGTCCCTATCGAGAGCCTGATTGCGAGGTCTCCCGCCACGCCTGCTCTGCGCGACGATCGGCCGATCAACGAGTACTACGCGCTGCGGCGCCGGCTGTGGCACTAAAACGTCAGAGAGAAGTGAATGCTTCCCGCACGGCTTTACTTAACTGCTCGACGGCCCTGCACCGAGCGTCGAGCCGTGATAGCGCTGCTGGCGGCTGAGGATCTGGTGGCGCCCGGCCTGTCCAATTTCGACTGATATTGGCGGGCCAGCTTCAGCGCGGTCTCGATCGATTCGGAGGCCAGGCAGCGCGCTAGAGGGACCGCATATCCCACCTTTTGCGGGTTCGGAACATCTAAAGAGGCAAAGGGGTATGGTGCGGCTAGCATGTCGGTCTGCCCGCGGGATCCCCCCCTTCGCCTGAAGAGCGGCTCGGCTGGGGATGACGCCCAGGGGAACTGGGTACTGACCAGCTCTACCTCCGCCACCGCCCTGCGAGTATCTCCCTTGTGGTTTCAGCATGTCTTTTGAAAGGAGCGGTTATGAACAAGTGCAGTTTTATGGTCAACGCACTATTGGGTTTGGCGGTCTGGGTAGGCGGAGTCGAAGCGCTCTCGGCTCAGCAGGCTCCGGCGGCCAACGGAGTTCCGGCGCACATGGTGGTGACGGTCGAACCCCATCACGGTTCCGACGTGCCGGCGGTCAACCGCGAGGATGTCATGGTGTATGAGGGAAAGGATCGCGACACGGTGACCGAATGGATTCCTGCGCAGGGAGAGCATGCAGCCCTCGAACTCGTGATTCTGCTCGACGACGGATCCAACGCCAGCCTGGGTTCGCAACTGCAGGACATTCGGCAGTTCATCAGTGGACAGCCGGCCTCCGCGAAGATTGGGATTGCCTACATGCGGAATGGTATCGCCAAGATCGAACAGAATCCGACCAGTGATCATGCCCAGGCGGCGAAGGCACTGCGACTGCCCATGGGAATGAGCGGTGCCAATGGCAGCCCGTATTTTTCTCTCACGGATTTGATTAAACGCTGGCCGGAGAGCACGGCCCGCCGAGAGGTACTGATGGTCTCCGATGGAATCGACCGATATTACGGCACCGGTGACATGCTCGATCCGTATCTGGACGAGGCAATTGACGGGGCGCAGCGCGCCGGCATCCTCGTATCCGCGATCTATACCCCGGGCGTTGGCCATTTCGGCCATAGCTACTGGCAAACCTATTGGGGCCAACTTTATCTGGCGCAGGTTGCGGACCGGACCGGCGGCGAATCGTATTACATCGGCATGACCGGGGCGCCGGTATCGTTTGCTCCCTATCTGGATGACTTGACGCGCCGGCTGAGCCATCAGTACTTGCTGACATTTCTTGCCAAGCCCCCGAAAAAGGCGGGATGGCAGCAAGTAAAACTCAGGACTGAGGTGTCGAATGTGGATCTAGTCTCGGCGGACAGGATTTACGTTTTGCCCGCGGCACAGCAGTGAAGGCGGAGAGACGTTTGGGGATTGGGTTCTTGGCCCGGCACCGTGGTGCAAAGAACAACGTCAAAAGCGGCGGGCAGGGTGTCCGCCCCACACGGGCTCAACCTCTAACTGTTTGATCGCTTGAGATTCCGATAAGATTGAACATTCTGATCGGGTCTTAATGACGAAAATTCTGCGCTTTTTCCAGCCATCGCACCAGCACACGGCATTTTCGGCGACGTTGCTGCTGATTTCGGCGGTGATGTTGTCGCGCGTGATTGGGTACGCGCGGGACGCGTATATTGCGTGGGCGTATGGGGCGGGCGGGCCGACGGACGCCTATCTCACGGCCTTCACTCTGCCGGATTTTCTCAACTACATTGTGGCCGGGGGCGCGGCTTCGATCACATTCATCTCGATTTACACGCGGTTTCTGGCCGAGAACCGCGCCGGGGATGCTCAGAAAACATTTTCCATCATCATTACGGTGATGACGGCGGTGATGATCGTCGGGACGATTCTGGCGGAGATTTTCGCGCCCCAGTTTGTGCGCTGGTTCGTAAAAGGATTTTCCCCGGACAAAATAGAGTTATGCGTCCACCTGACACGGATTCTGCTGCCGGCACAAATCTTCTTTTATGTTGGCGGAGTGGTTTCGGCGGTGCTGCTCTCGCACCGGCTGTTTCTGTTTCCGGCATTTGGACCGCTGATTTACAACGTGTTCATCATTCTGGGCGGAGTGATCGGTAGGCGGCATTTTGGGATCGCTTCGCTGGCTTATGGCGCTCTGGTCGGAAGCGTCGCCGGGCCGTTTCTGGCGAGCGTGATTGGAGCGGCGCGGATTGGTACGGGATACAAACCTTCGTTTGACGTGATGAATCCGGCGTTTCGCGAGTGGGTGAAATTGTCGGTGCCGTTGATGTTGGGCGTGTCGCTGGTGACGGCGGATGACTGGATTCTGCGGCACTACGCTTCGAGCGGCGTCGGCGACATTACGCGGCTTACGTTTGCCAAGCGATTGTTCGCCGTGCCGATCGCGGTGTTGGGGCAAGCGACCGGACAGGCATCGCTGCCGTTCTTTGCCCGGCTGTTCAACGAGAAGAAGTTGAAAGAATTCGCCGGGACGGTAAACGATTCGGTATACCGGGTAGCGGCGGCTTCGTTGCTGGCCAGCGGATGGATGATGGTGGCGGCGCTTCCCTTGATCGATCTGGTGTACCGGCGGGGAAAGTTTCT